>JANOOP010000073.1:0-4978 GCA_031421415.1 Candidatus Eiseniibacteriota bacterium | reverse complement strand
CCGACGCGCGCGTCGCCGAAGCGGCGCTGGAGCGGGCGATCGGGGAGCGGCGCTACTAGCGCCGCGCGGGGGGAAATCGAACCATGAAAGGCCGGACCAAGGCGCTCCTCATCGGAGGAGGTGCGCTTCTCGTGACGCTCGTGATCGTGGCCAACGTGGCCCGGTCTTCCGGCGGCAAGACCGCCGTGCAGGTGGGCGAGGTGAGGAAGGGGACGATCACGTCGACGGTGCGCGCGCCGGGCCGAACGCAGCCCGAGACGATGGTCAAGATCAGCGCGGACGTTCCCGGCAAGGTGATTCGCCTCGCCATCAAGGAAGGCGACCTGGTTCGCCGAGGCCAGTTCCTGCTTCAGATCGACGACATTGAATACCGAGCCCAGGTGGCGAACACCGAGGCCGCGACGCAGGCGGCCCGGTCGAATCTCCGCCAGTCGGAGGCCGCGTTCGCCCAGAGCGACGCCGCGCTCAAGCGGAAGGAGAGTCTGTTCGGGCAGAAGCTGGTTTCGCCGGAGGAACTGGATGTGGCGCGCACGACGCGCGACAGCGACAAGGCGCGGCTGGACGCACGCCGGGAGGATGTGGCGCAGAGCTCGGCGAGCCTCGTGATCGCCCGCAGCAGACTCGGCAAGACGCGTTTCGTCTCCCCGCTCGACGGCACCGTCACTCAGCTGGCGATCGAGGAGGGGGAGATCGTGATCACCGGCACGATGAACAATCCCGGGACCGTGATCCTCACCGTGGCGGATCTCCGGCAGATGAAGGTGGAGGCCGACGTGGACGAGACCGATGTCTCCTCCGTTCGGATCGGGCAGAAGGCGAAGGTCACGGTGGACGCGCTCCCCGACACGTCGCTCGTTGGCCACGTTACGGAAATCGCGAACTCGCCCACGATCTCCGGCGTCGGCAGCCAGGACCAGCAGACCAACTTTCTCGTCGACGTGATGATCGACGCGCCCCCGGCCATGCTGCGTCCCGGGATGACCGCCGACGTCGAGATTACGACCGCCACCCGCGACAGTGTGCTGCTCGTCCCGATCCAGGCGGTCGTCGTGAGGACGCCCGAGGAACTCGTGCCGATCGCGAAGCGCGGCGCGCGGAAGAAGAAGGACGCAAAGACTTCGGCCGTGTCCGCCTCCGGTAAGGACGGAGGCAAGTCGGAGGAGATCCGCGGTGTCTTCGTCATGGACAAGGACGGGAAGGTCGCCTTCCGCAAGGTGACGACCGGTCTGTCGAGCGACACCGATTATGAAGTCTCCGGCGAGCTGAAGCCGGGGGAAAAGATCGTCACCGGTCCGTTCCGCGTCCTGCGCACGCTCAAGCCGGAGCAGCGGGTCCGCGTCGAGGAGCCCAAGAAGCCCGGCCAGCAGGAGAAGAAATGAGCGTCGTGAACGAGCCGTCGGGCGCCTCCACCCCGTCGACGGACGGAATGCTGATCGACATTCGTGACGTCCGGAAGATCTACATCATGGGTACGAACGAAGTTCACGCGCTGGACGGCGTCGACCTCCAGGTCCGGAAGGGCGAATACCTCGCGATCATGGGTCCGTCGGGCTCGGGCAAGTCGACCCTCATGAACATGATCGGGTGCCTGGACACGCCCACCAGCGGCTCCTACAAGCTCCGGGGGACCGAAATCCGCGAACGCGAGGACGACGAGCTGGCGCGCATCCGAAACCAGGAGATCGGGTTCATCTTCCAGACGTTCAATCTCCTGCCGCGCGCCGACGCGCTCCACAACGTGGAGCTTCCTCTGATCTACGCCGGCAAGCCGGCCAAAGAGCGCCGCGCCCGGGCGAAAGAGATGCTCGACTTGGTCGGCCTGGGCGACCGGACGCATCACCGCCCGAACGAACTCTCCGGTGGGCAGCGTCAGCGCGTCGCCATCGCGCGCGCGCTCGTGAACAACCCCTCGATCGTCCTCGCCGACGAGCCGACCGGAAACCTCGATACGAAGACCGGCCAGGAGATCATGGCGCTCCTCGACGAGATTAACCGCAAGGGGAACACCGTCATCCTGGTCACCCACGAGGAGGAAGTCGCCGCCCTCGCCCACCGTGTCGTCCGGCTCCGGGACGGCTTGATCGAGACGGACCAGAGGCGAGCGCCCTCCGCCGGACCGCGCGCATGAACCCCCCGGGTTCGCCCCCGCGCGACTTCTGGATCGCCCAGGGGGAGAACTTGCGGATCGCCGTCGACGCGCTCCGCGCCAACAAACTCCGCTCCATCCTGACGGTCATCGGCAATGTGGTGGCGGTCATGTCGGTGATCGCCGTGGTCGCGATTATCGACGGGCTGAACACCTACGTCAGCGACAAGATCCTCCAGCAGGGGCTGGGTGTTCTCACGATCGACAAGTACGGCTTCATCACGAGCGAGGAGGAGTATCGCGAGGCGGAGAAGCGCCGCGATCTCGGGCTCGACGACATGCAGGCCCTGGCCTCGCGCATGCAGCTGGCCGAACAGGTGGTCGCGCAGGCCTCGCGCCGCCGGATCGTGCGCGCGGGGAGCACGGAACTGCAGGGCGTCGACATCACCGGGACGACCGATGGCTACGAGCAGGTCTCGAAGCTGGAGGTGGAACAGGGGAGGCATCTCGACGCCTCCGACGTCGAACGGCGGCGGCCGGTGTGCGTGATCGGCTCGGAAGTGGCCGAGAAGCTCTTCCCGCGCACCGACCCGCTCGGGGCGAACCTTCGCGCGGGGGGACACGAGCTCCGCGTGGTGGGGGTGTTCGCGCAGCGGGGCAACGTTCTCGGTACCAGCCAGGACAACATCGTCTACGTTCCGCTGGGGCAGTTCTACAAGATGTTCGGCTCTCGGGCCGACCTGACCATCCTCGTGCGTGGCCGCGAAGGCATGGACCCGGCGCGAGTCCAGGACGAGGCGCGCGTCGTCCTGCGCGCGCAACGCCACGTGCCGCTCGGCAAGCCCGACGACTTCGGCATGACCACCGCCGAGACGTTTCAGTCGTTCTGGAAGCAGATCACGGGGGGCATTTTCGCCGGGACGATCGCGCTGGTCGCCATCTCGCTCGTGGTCGGTGGCATCGTCATCATGAACATCATGCTGGTGGCCGTCACCGAGCGGACGCGGGAGATCGGCATCCGCAAGGCGCTCGGCGCCCGCCGCTCCGACCTCACGATGCAATTTCTGAGCGAGGCGGTCGTGCTTTCGCTCTTCGGAGGATTCGTGGGGGTCCTGGCGGGAATCGCGATCGCCTTCCTGATCCGCGCGGCCACTCCGCTCCCGGCCGCCATCCAGCCTTGGTCGATCGGACTGAGCCTCGCCGTCGCCTGCTCGGTTGGTCTCTTCTTCGGCGTCTATCCCGCCACCCGCGCCGCGCGCCTCGATCCGATCGTGGCGCTTCGCCAGGAATAGCCCGTGGCCATCGACGTCCGCGAAGGGATCGGCATCGCGTTCCAGGCGATTCGCGCCAACAAGGTCCGCTCGTTCCTGACGGTGCTCGGCGTCATCATCGGCATCACCTCCATCATGGCAATCGTCTCCATCATCGAGGGGCTGAACCGGAGCGTGAAGGCACAGCTCGCCTCTCTCGGCACCGACGTGCTTTTCATCCGGCCGTTCGCCCCCGGAGCCTTCGTGGGGGACTTTCCCGACAGTCTCCGCCGGCGAAAGTGGTTCAAGGTCGAGGACGCCGAAGCGATCCGACGCAGCTGCCCGGACGTGCAGGCGGTGGCGCCGCTCAACTTCACGGAGGCGCGCCTCCGGTACCGCGAGAACGAGTCTCGTATCACGTTCATCATCGGGAGCACGCCAGACTTCATGGTGACGAACAACATCTCCACCGCGGCCGGACGCTACTTCACCGAGGCGGAGGTGGAGCGGCGTGCCGCCGTCGTGGTGCTCGGCCCGGAGCACGTGGAGTCGCTCTTCCCGCACCAGAGCGCCGTGGGCCGGACGATCAGCATCGGCGGCCAGCCCTTCACGGTGATCGGCGAGACCGAACCGAAGGGGCGACTTCTGGGACAGAGCCTCGACGACATGGTCATCATGCCGTACTCGACCTGCGAGAAACTCTTCGGCCCCGACCTCCGCATGGTGATGAACGCCAAGCCTGTCTCGCCCGAGCGAATCGACGTCGCCATCGATCAGATCCGGGACGTGATGCGGAGGCAGCGGAAGGTGCCGTACCACCAGAACGACAACTTCGCGGTCTTCACCGACCAGGCGCTCCTGGATCTCTACAACAGCATCACCGGCGCCTTCTACCTCGTCATGGTCGCCATCTCCTCCATCGGGCTCATGGTCGGTGGGATCGGCGTCATGAACATCATGTTGGTGTCGGTCACGGAACGGACGCGGGAGATCGGCGTCCGGAAGGCGATCGGCGCCCGACAGCGCGACATCCTCCTGCAGTTCATCGTGGAGGCGATGACCCTCACCGGGACGGGAGGAATCGTCGGCGTGGCGGCCGGGCTCTTCGTCGGCTGGCTCGTGGACGTGTTCAGTCCCCTGGCGTTCGCGGTCCCGCTCTGGGGAATCGTGCTCGCGTTTCTTTCAGCGACTTCGGTGGGCCTCTTCTTCGGGATTTATCCCGCGGTGAAGGCGGCGCGACTCGATCCGGTCGAGTCGCTCCGGTACGAATAGGGGCGGGGGAGCCGTCGACGTGATCGTCCGCCATGCCATCGTCCGGCCGCCATGCGACTCCTTCGCGGAGGGCCTGACCACCGCGGGGCTCGGGCCGCCCGACCTCGCGCTTGCCCGCGCGCAGCACCAAGCCTATTGCGAGGCACTCCTGGAATGCGGCGTGGCGCTCACCTGGCTGCCCGCCGATTCGCGCCATCCCGATTCCACCTTCGTCGAGGACACCGCCGTCCTGACGCCTCGCGGGGCCGTGCTCGCCAGGCCCGGCGCCGCGAGCCGGCAAGGCGAAGTGATCGAGATCCGCCCCGCGCTGGAGCCGTTCTATCAGATCCTGCGTGAAATCGAATCGCCGGGCACGCTCGACGGCGGCGAC
>JANOOP010000072.1:0-6087 GCA_031421415.1 Candidatus Eiseniibacteriota bacterium | reverse complement strand
CGGTGGGCTTCACCATCGTGTCGATCAAGGACGTAACGCCGATCCCGCACAATGGCTGCCGGCCGCGCAAGCGCCGCCGCGTCTGAGCGGGCTCGAGGCTGCACGCACCGCTTCCTTTGCGCATGACCCGGCCCGGCCGGGAGGACGAGACAAAGACATGAACGTCATTCAGAAGAATTGGAGCACGCTCATCAAGCCGAAGGACGAGGCCGCGTACACGGGCCGGGTCATCCGGATGGAGACACTTCCTCCGCCCCCGCCCCTTTCGGACGCCGCGCCGCCGCCGGTGGTGCCGCAGACGATGGAAGTCGCCAAGCCGACCATCGGAATTCCGACGCCGGTCGCCGACGAGCTCGCGCCCGAGCAGACGATCATGACGCAGCAGGAACTCGCGGCGTCGATCACGCCGGTCGCGTTCGGCTCGGGGAGCAAAGACACGCTGATCATCGCGTCCACCGACGACCTGCCGAATCAGGGCGAATTCGTCTACTACGAGGACGAGCCGGTTCCCGTCACCACGGTGAAGCCGCTGTATCCCGAGTTCGCGCGCGAAGCGCAGATCCAGGGAAAGGTCGTCCTCCACGTGCTCGTCGGCAAGGACGGGCGCGTCAAGAACGTGAAGGTCGCGAAGGGCGTCACGGGGCTGAACGAAGAAGCCATAAAAGCCGTGAGGCAATGGGTCTTCAAGCCGGCGCTCAGCAACAACAAGCCGGTCGCCGTCTGGGTGGAGGTCCCGGTAGACTTCCACTTCTAGCCTCAAGCGCCTCCGATGGATGGAGGCGCCGGACCTGATTGCGGAAATCCCCCCGACCCCTCTCCACGACGTTCACCGACGTCGCCGCTGCCGGGAACAAACGTGCAGCATCATGTCCGGCCTGCTTCGATTCGCTTCGTTCTCCGCATTGTCTCCGGCGCGGGTCGCCCACCGTGGGGGCCCCGCCGCGAGATCCTCCTGCGGAACGCCCTCCCTGTCGCTCGTCCTCTCGGGCGGAGTCCATCTCGCGGCGCTCATGCTGATTCTGGCCGCGGCCGCGCGATCGGGGCTCGAGGAGCCGAGGCAGATGGAAATGCGGATCCTGATCGATCCTGGCCTCACCCTGACTCCGCCGCCCTCGTCCGCGCCGCCCGTCGGCGGCCGAGCCGCCGATGACGAGCGAGGCCGCATCGAACCGGCACCGCCCGAGCGCCGGGTCGTGGAGCAACCGATCGACAGGCCCACCTTCAACCCCGGCGCCGGCGGGGGCGTCCGCCCCGACAATCCTCAGGGGGGCGGAATCGTCGGCGAGGGGGACCTCGCGGCCCCTCCGGAGCGTAGCGCGGTCGATCCCAATACTCCCATCGCCTACTACGACGAACCGCCGGTCCCCGTGGAGGCCCCCGAGCCACCCTATGAGGACATGCCCCGGGAGGCGGGAATCGAGGGAAAGGTCGTCCTGGAGGCTCTGGTGACCTGGGAGGGGCGCGTTCGGGAGGTTCGGATTCGGGAAGGGAATCCCATGCTGGCGGCTCCCGCCGCGAAGACCGTGAAAACATGGCGATTCCGGCCAGCCCGGTGGCAGGGACGGGCGGTCAGCTGCTGGGTCTCGATCCCCATCGTCTTCCGGCTGCACTAGGGGGCGTTTTCGTTGACAGGCCGCAAGGGCGAAGGATAGCCTGAACGGTCATGCGCGCCTCCGGCAATTCCTCTGATCGCAATCTTTTCTGGGGCTTGACTGCCGGGCTGGCCGCGGTGGTCGTCGGGCCCGCTCTCGCCGCGGCGGCCGAGGGTCGCGTCCCGCATCAGAGCGGCATGATCGAGCTCTACTGGACCGGCGGCGTCTTCATGCACCCGATCCTCTTCTGCTCGGTCGTGGGGCTCGGCCTCATCATCGAGCGCGCGTGGTTTTTCACGCGGGCGCGGACCGATACCCGCCGGCTGATGGGCGAGGTGCTGCGATCCCTTCAAGACCAGGGACTCGAGTCGGCGCAGCGGATGCTCCACGCGCGGCGCGGTCCGATCGCCGCCGTCCTGCATTCGGGACTGGCGAGGGCCAAGCGCGGTCCGGAGGCGGTGGAGAAGGCGATCGAGACCGCGGCATCGATCGAGATCGCGCTCCTGGAGCGCGGCTTGATCTGGCTCGCGACCGTGGCCAACATCGCGCCGCTCCTGGGATTCCTCGGCACCGTCTCGGGGATGATCCACGCGTTCGAGGCGATCGCCGCCGCGGAGGAGGTCTCGGCGAAGCTCGTGGCGACCGGCATCTCCGAGGCGCTGATCACGACCGCCGCCGGGTTGATCGTGGCGATCCCGGTCCAGGCCGCGCACAACTACTTCGTCTCCCGGATCGACAAGTTCGTCATCGACATCGAGGAGTCGGGCGCCGAGTTGATCGACAGCCTCACGACGCACTCCAAGGAATGGGAGCACTTCCTCACGACGATCCACGCTCCGGGCACGCCGGCTCAGCGCTGACGACCCGGGCTCGGTCACGCCACACATGAGAATCGCCCGCAGACGCTCGTCCAGCCCGGAGATTTCGCTCGTCTCCACGTCGGACGTCGCGTTCCTCCTGCTCATCTTCTTTCTCTCGACCGCGGCGCTGAGCGTCGAGCGCGGATTGCTGCTCGAGTTGCCGCGCGCGGGAGACGCGCCGGCCGTGCTCCCGGCCTCGCGGATCGTGTCGGTCGGCGTGGCCGCGGACGGCTCGTTCAACCTCGACGGCGCGCCGGTCTCCGCCGACGCGCTCCGCGCGGCGCTCTCGGCGCGGATGGGCTCGGCGCCCGATTCGGTCGTGCGTCTGCGCGTCGATTCGGCCGCGCCCTACGCGGCGTTCGTCTCGGCGCTGGATCAGGTGAAGCTCTCGGGCGCGCGGCAGCTCTCGCTGGAATCGGGACCACGGCCATGAAGCTCAGACGGCGGGTACGAATCGGGTCGTCGATCCCCACGGCCTCCATGGCCGATATCGCCTTGCTCCTCCTCATCTTCTTCATGAGCACGACGATCATCGGCTCGCGTCAGGGGAGCGCGGTCCGTTTGCCGGGTGCGACCGCGGGAGAACGGCTTCGCGCCGAGGGAATGATTCGCGTTTCCATCGGACCGAACGGGGAAGTGGCGTTCAACGACGCGCGCGTTCCCCTCGCGAGCGTCGGCTCGCTCCTCGCGGAGAAGCGCGCGCGGCGGCCCGATCTGGTCGTGGCGCTCTACGCGGACGCGCGGACTCCGTACGCACTGGTCGCCTCGGTCCTGGATGAACTGAAGGCGGCGCGGGCGCCGCGCGTGACGCTGGCGACGACGAAACGGGGATGACGTGAACCAGACCGACCGACTCCCGTCTCTTCGCCGGAATTACTATCGACGCGTGCGAAACGCGTTCGTCGTGGCCACGGTGGCGCACGCGGCCGTCTTCGCCATGGCCCCTTCGTACCGACCCGCGCCGGCGATCATGCGGCCCAACCCGCTCCGACTCTTGCCGGCCGGCGGAAGTTGGGGCCGGTCGGTCGTCGACCTCGCGAATGCCGGGACGGCACTGTCTCCGGAGTCGCGGGCGACCACGTCGCCCCTGGCGGGCATCCTCCAGGCTCCGGAGCGGGACATTGCGTCGGAGCAATGGGCGCCGTCCGCTTCGGGTGGGGGCGGTGCGGGGGGGGCGCCGGCGACAGCCGGGCAGGGAGGGGTGCTGGAGGAGGATGCCGCGCCCGTCTACTACGGGTACGACACAGCCCCTCGTGCGCTGCGGACGTTCGAGCCCGCCTACCCCATGGCGGCCAAGTACTCGGGATCCGAGGGCACAGTCGTGATCAATATCAACCTCGACGAGCGTGGGAACATCCTACGGGCGTGGGTGGCATCCGCCAGCGCTCCGGAGTTGCTCATCGCGACCGCCCTCGACGCCGCCTATCAGTTCCAGTTCTCGCCGGGTCTGGCGCGCGGCGTCCCGGTCCGTTCCACCGTGGCGGTGCCATTCCGGTTTTTCTTGAAGCGAATTAGTTAACGCGATGGGAGGCAATGCGATGGACGCTAACACTGTCGGCGACGGCGAAGTTCCGAAGCAGAAGGGGCCGAACGAATTCGGGACCCTGGGTACGATCTTCGTCAACCCGAGGGCGACCTTCGCGGCCATGGCGGAACGGCCGCGCTTTCTCCTGGCGATGATGCTCGTGGTCGTGGCGATCTCGGCCATGGCGGTTCCGATCTTCCAGTCCGGAGTGGTGCGGGACGAGACGCTCGCGAAGTTGGAGGAGAAGGGGACTCCCGAGCCCCAGATCGAGGCGACGGCGAAGTTCTTCGATTCTCCGGCAGGGATGATCATGGGCGTCGCCGGGAACATCGTTGGCGTGCCGTTCGCCCTCCTCTTTAGCGCGGCCCTGCTCTTCTTCATGGGTAATTTCATGCTCGGGGCGAAGCTCCGCTTCCCGCACTACCTGAGCGCGGCTGCCTACGGCTCGGTCGTGGGGATCGTGGATCACGCGGTGAGAACAGCGCTCGTGGTTGCCAAGGGTTCGATGGACATTCGGCTCGGGCTCGGCAACCTACTCGGGGAGGATCTCCCCTACCTAGGCCGGGTCCTCGATTCGCTGACCGATCCGCTCCTCCTCTGGGGAATGGCGATTACCGCGCTGGGGCTCGCGGTGTATTCGAAGAAGGGATTTGGATTCGGTGTCATCGCCTCGATCCCGACCTTGCTCGTGACCCTCCTCCTCTCGGCGATGCGCTAGAGGGGGAAACCAGAAGGCGATTCCCTGCGTATCAGTGAGTACCGTCCCGCGGGACGGCCTAGACGATCCAATCCGTGTCCCTGATCTGGAGATAACGCATGCAATCCGCTCCTCGCTTCGCTCTCGGCACCCTCGCGGCGATCGCCGTCCTTACGGTGGGCGCCATGGTGCCGCCGCCCGTATGGGCCGCGGCGGATTCCACGATGGCGGTCTCCTCGGCGGCCGTTCCCGGGCAGGCGGGCGAGGCCTGGTCCCTCGCGCGCTGCATTCAGGCCGCCCTCGATAGCAACGGCGATGTTCGCGGCGCGAACGCCCGGACGATGCAGGCGCGAGGGGGCGCGCTCAGCGCCTGGTCGAACGTCCTACCGTCGGTGACAGCGTCGGCGGGAATCACGCGCATCAATCCGCAAGGCACCGTCAACCCAGTCGACGTGTCCTCAATATCGGGGTCACTCCAGACCAATCTCTTGGACATCCGGGCATGGTCGGACAAGCGCCGCCAGGACCACTTGAGGACGAGCGCCCGGCATGGTGAAGCCGAAACGCGCAACGACGTCGTCTTTCGCGTGAAGCAGCAGTATTTCGAGTGCATCAAGACCAAGCGCCTCGCGGAGGTCGCGCGCGATTCGGAACGGCTGGCGCGCGACGAGGAGACTCGCTCCGAGGCGCTGTTCCAGGTCGGAAGCGTCGCACGTGGCGACGTTCTGAAGGCGCGAGCCCGGCGTGCGTCGACGCAGCTGAGCCGGATTCAGGCCGTGAATCAGGTCAACATCCAGTTGCAGCGGCTGAAGCAGCTCCTCGGCGTCGACATTGGGACGCCGCTCTACGTCGATGCCGAGATGGACGGGGAGACGGCGCTGCCCGATTCGGCGTCGGTGGTCGCGCAGGCGATCCGTTCGCGGCCGTCGATCGCTTCGGCTCAAGCCTCTGAACGCGCGGCTAAGTCCGGGTTGTTCGGCGCGCGCACGTCGCGCGCCCCCCGCGTGACCGGCTTTGTGAACGTCGAGCGGACCCGCATTGAAGAATCATCGGCATCCACCGAGTGGACCGGCGCGCTCCGCGTATCGGTCCCTCTCTTCGACGGCCTTGCCACGGAGGGGAATGTCCGCGCCGCCAAGGGATCGCTCCTCGAGTCCGAGGCGAGTCGCCGCCAGCTGGAGCTCGACGTCGCCGTCGAGGCGCAGCAGGCGTGGCTCCTCCTGAAGGAGGCAATCGAGCGAATCGCCGTCGCGCGGGAAGGCGTGACGTCGGCGGAGGAGGATCACAAGTTTTCCAAGAGCCGCTACGAGCTCGGCGCGGGGACCTACCTCGACCTGCTCAACGCGGCTGTGGGCCTGGAGCAGGCGCGCCAGCAGCTGGTCGAGGCGCAGGCCGACGCGCGCGTCGCCGAAG
>JANOOP010000071.1:0-6044 GCA_031421415.1 Candidatus Eiseniibacteriota bacterium | reverse complement strand
GAAGCACCGTCGACTTCTCTTCGAGGCTCTTCGTTTCATCCGGGTCGGCGTTGCCATTGTTGTCGCCACGATCGTACGCGTGCTTGCCCTGGTAGGCCGAGAGGCCCCAGATGAGCAGGTTGTTGTCGTTCACGCGCATGTTGTTCGAGATCCCGACGCCGAACGACTTGTAGGTTTCGTCCGCGGTAATCGGCGCAGCCGTGTAGCCGGTGACTTCCCACGAGAGATCGTCATTCGTGTACCAGCCGGCGACGTACCACTGGCTGGCCGCGCTCTTGTTCATGAAGTAGCGGGCGAGAAGCGCGTACGACGCGCCGCCGGTGCCTTCCCACTTCTGGGGCGTCCCGAACGCCGCGCCGCTGGTGGCGCGATTCAGGTCGTAGGTGCGGTAGGTGGCCGCGATGTCGAGCCGGTTGTCGTTCGCCATGTGGAGCGAGATCGACGGCGTGATGCCCATCGTGTTCATCTCGATGTTGTTGTCGACGATGGCGTTGTGGTCGAAGCTGCCGAACGGGTAGGGATTGAACGACCCACCATCGTTACCCTTGGCCTTGTACGTGCCCGGGGTGCCGAAGTTGAAGCTGTCCTCGTAGTAGGAGTTCGTCACGTCGAGGCGGACCGCGAAATCCATCTTCGTGAAGGCCTTGCCCCAGATCAGGTCGAACCACTCGTTGTTCGCGTTGTCAGAACCGTTGTAGAGATTCCGGGCGTTCTGCTTCATCTGGACCGAGATCACGCCGAAACGCGGGAAATTGCGAATGAGCGTGAAGCTCTGGTCTTCCGGCGTGAACGAGTCCTCGGACTCGTTCGGATTGTTGCCGAGCTCCGCGAGGACGAGGTTGTTCTGGCGAACGACCGACGCCGGGTAGGCGTAGATGTTCACGTAATCGTCGGTGAACTGGCTGAGGGCCGGCACCGAAAGTCCCATGCCCTCGACGCGGGAAAGGGACGCGTGGCCCACGCCCGCCGTCACGGCGAGAAGGGCGATGACGCTGAGAACCGCAATCAGCTTGCGCTGAAACATCTGATTAAGCCTCCTTGAGTTGGTTGGACCCCAGCCCATCCGGGGTCCTAGCGCCCGGGTCACTGCATCTGCGATGTCGTACGGAGACCCGGGGAGATCCGATGGAGCAATTCCTGCTCGTTGGACCTACCGCTTCCCACCCCCTTTCCGATTTGAATTTTTCCGCGATGACCGTTCGCACAAACCTGTGGCGCACAACTCCTTCAAAGCCTTGCGCCTCGGGGTGCGGAGGCCCTCTCGAAATCCGGCCGCAACGTAGGCGAACCCGGAACCGGTGTCAAACAAAAATTTGTGAATCTATTCACATTCCATTGAAAAACAATGACTTACGGCCCTACCGGGACTGCCTGCTCAAAGCCTGATCGAGCTCGAATCTGCCGAACCCGTTTCGATCGACGAAGACGAACCGGAGCTGGACCTTGTAGTAGAACCAGATCTCTTCCGGAGGCCGATCGAAATTGAAGGGGTTGCGTACGACCTCGTCGGGAGCGCCGTTTTGGATGTAGATCCGCCCCATGTCCGTGCGCCATCCCGCGACGCCGACCGCGAAGTGCTGGTTCGCGTACTGCACCCGGCGATAGAACTCCTCCAGCCGCTCGTTCTGATCGGTCTCGGGGGTTGGATCGAGGCGGCGCCAGAACTGTTCCCAGTAGGCCTTCCGGGCATCGGGACCCTCGAGCCGTTCCATCTCGTCCACCTCGGCGGGCGCGGCCACGTAGCGAAGGACTTCCAGGGAGGAGCGCGATTCCCATGCGAGGTTCTCGCTCGTCTGCTCGACGTCGAAGGCCCGCTCACGCCGGATCGGCTCGGCTTTCTTCTTGCCCGGCGTGGCAATCTGGGGACTCACCAGCTCCAGGACGACGCGGTAGCTCCCTGCTTCCAGGCCCCGGAGCCGCGGCCGAAGGAGGAACGAGGTGCGGGCCCCGGCCCGGACAATTGTGGTATCCCCTTTCCAGGCATCCGCCTGTAGCTCGTTCACCACGCGCACGGCGATCCGGTACGACTCCGAGGCGCCCGCCGCCGCGAAGGGACGCCCGTCCACGACCTCCCCGATCACGGCCAGGGCGGGTAGGTCGAGCCCGAACCGTCTCGAGGGGACCGGAACGAAGCGTTCGCGGGAAGTCCCGCCCGCCGACGACGAATCGGATACCGTGCCGAGGGAGAGGTCGCTGAACCAGATCGACTGCTTCGACGCGGAGGGGACTTCGAAGGGAATTTCGGTCCCCGAGGCGCGCTCCGCGACGAGATCGGTGATGACGACCCGCACGCGATACTTGCCGGCCGGCGCTCGGAGCGTGACGTGGTCGATCAGGTCCGCGCCCCGAAGTCTCGTGTCCGCGTACCTCGCCACTCGCACGCTCTTCTGGAAGACCTCCCCGGTCACCTGGGCCCCTCCCTTGGACTTGTAGAAGATGACCCGGACTTCGTAGGAGGCGTGGTACCCCTCGCTCGTCCGCTCGAAGAGGAGCTCGTCGCGCACCATCCGGTAGTCGAACCGGACGTCGGCGCCTCCGTCTCCCGGCTGAAGGGTCGCGTCGACGGCGAATCGGGGCCGTGTCGCGCTCGTGCCGGGAGCCCGAGCGTCGTCGAGCGTGGCCGGGCCAGGATTGGGGTACTGGGCCGAGGCGGGCGACACGGCCGCGGCCAGCCAGGCGGCCAGGACCACGGAGAGGGCGCTTGGGAAGCGAGCGACAGGGAGGGTCATGAGGCGATTACCGGAGGTGGACGACCGACCGCGCATCGTCGAGCCCCGCCCCCCTTACATATAGATAGTAGACACCGCTCGCCACCCGGCGACCGTCGCCCCGCGTGCCGTCCCAGCGGATCTCGCCGAATCCGGCGGTCACCGGCTGCGTGACTTCCCGAACGAGGCGCCCCCTCACGTCCACGACGCGGAGCGTGACCGTGCCCCCCACCGCGATCGTCCGGAACGGTAGGGAGACCGCGCCGTCGGCGGGGCGGAACGGATTCGGGTAGGGTCGGCCAAGCCGGGAATTCGACGGGACGTAGATCGATCCCTCCGCGACCGTGAGAGCCCGCCCGTCCTGAAAGACGGCCTCCAGGCGATAACGATGCTCCAGCCCAGCCGACAGGCTCCCGTCGATCGCGCTCGAAGCCGCGGGATCGAGGAGGGCCGAATTCACCCGCGCCCCTCCAGGGGTCGCCGAGCCCGCGTTCGGCGGGCCGAGTTCCCGATAGAGATTCCAGCCCACCTGCCCTCCCGCGGCGGCGGCGCTCCAGGAGAGCATGGCGCGCGGCAGCGTCGAGGCGGCATCGAGCGTGACCGAGAGGCCGGTCGCGGCGGGGAGCGTGGTCGAGAGGAGGAATCGGTCGATGGAGGTTCCTCCGGCCACGAGAAGCGTGTCACCCACCCACGAGGCATCGCGGGGAAGTCCGGCGGCGGGCACAATCGAGCGAAGGCGCGCGGAGGTCGGGACGGAGATATCGATCAGGGCGACCCCGGCCGCCCCGAGCGCGGCGACCGCCACCGATCCCTGTCGCGTGACGCCGAAGACCGGCGGCAGGAAGAGCTCGGAGCGAAGAAGCGGGTTCGCGGGATCGAACACGTCGACGACTTGAAGCCCGCGCGAACGAGACGCCACGAGGAGCAGGTTTCCCTGCAGGTCGAGATCGCGCGCACCGGCGCCGGACGGAAGTCCGAATGTGGCCGGAGCGTCCGGGTCGCCGAAACCGACCGACAGGACTCCAAGTTGCTCGTCCGCCACGTAGAGCACGGTGTCGCGCACCGCGAGAGCGCGGGGATCCTGGAGGAACGGCGCGTTCACCGATCCGCGCGCGAGCGGCGAGGTCGGGATGGAGACGTCGATGAAGGTCACGCCGGCCGAGAACCCGCCCCGCCGCGCGACGCCGACGGTCGTCGCGTCGATCACGGTGACCGCGCTGGCCAGGCCGGGAACGACAAGCGAACCGAGGCGCTGCGGATTGGAGGGGTCGGAGACATCCACGACCTCGAGGCCGGCCGAGCCGGAGGCGAGATAGAGCCTCGACTGGGTCGCGTCGAGCGCCAGATCGACAGGGCGCGCGCTGCCGATCGGGGGGAGGACTCCGACCAGGCTCGTGTCGGCGCCTCCGGCCCGGTAGACGCGGAGCCCGCCCGTGTAGTCGGCGACGTAGGCGTAGCCGGCCTGGATGACCATGCGCCGCGCGCGGCCGGAGTGACGGACCGGCGCGATCATCGTGAGCACGGCGCGGCTCGAGACCGGGAATTCGATCTGCGATCTCCCCACCTCGTCGGGCTCCGTCGACACCAGCGCGTCGCGGGTTGTGACGATGGCGCGTACCCCGTCCACGGCCACGGAATGCGGCTCGAGTTCGAGCGTCTCCCCAGGATGCGCGAGGAGCGATTCCCCGAGCGCGCCGAATCGCGTGAAGCGCTGCAACGACCCCGCTTCGCCAACCACGAAGAGATCGCCGGCGCCCTCGTCGAGAGAACGCGCGAAGAGTCCGGAAAGGTAGAGCGACGTCTGGAGGATGGCGCCCGTCGCCGTATTGAAGGACGTGATCCCGTTGTTTCCATCGGCCAGAAAGGCCACGGGCGGCCGCCAGACCGCGTCCCCGGCGCCGCGGCCGTTGAAGATCCACTCGTTCAGGCGAATGACCGAGCCGGCGCCCGCCGGGAGACGATAGACCGTGATGTAGAGGCGAGGGACAACACCCGCCCGCGCCGCGACCACGAGGATCGAATCGCCCTCGGCGCGGACACTCCGGATCAGCCGGCCGTCGCCGTACGAGAGCGTCTCGAGCAGCCGCAACTCGCCGCTGCTTTCGAGCCGGACGACCTGGAGGAACGAATCGCTGGCCGCGATGCAGGAGCCGTCGACCAGGATGGCCCCCCGCTTCGCCGGATGCGGCAACTCGAGGGTTGCCTCCAGGCGTGGAGCCGCCGGCGTCGAGAGATCGAGGATCGAGAACCCTCGAGCGCCCTGGAATAGATAGGCTCGCGACCCACGAGCGGCGATCGCTTCGACGACGCCCACGACGCGGTAGACGCCGAGCGCGTCTCCGCCCGCGTTGCTCGGATCGCGGATCTCCACCCCCTCACGCGTCGAGACGAGGAGGGTCCCTGTCCCGGTTCCCGGCGCGGAGAGGACGACGTCCCCATACTCGGGCGCGTACGCCAGCGGCGTCTGCCGCGCGCCGAGCGAGAGCGGATCGGCTCCGGCGCCCCGGGGCCCGAACTGCAGGCACGCCACAAGGAGAAGCAGGAGCGCGGAACGGTGGGCCGTGGGAAGCGCCTTCTCGGATCGGGGGCGGAGTCTCATTCGATCCGACGCTAGCACGCCGCCGTTAACCCCTCAAGAATGAACTCTTTCCGCTTGTCGCCACCGGGTCATTCCAGGTACCGTTCCGTCGTGCATTTTCTCGAGCAGATCCTCGCGCCGCTATCGGCCTTCATTCTCTCCACGATCTCCGCCCTCGGCTACGGGGGGATCGTCCTCTGCATGGCCATCGAGAGCGCCTGCATCCCGCTCCCGAGCGAGATCATCATGCCCTTCTCCGGCTATCTCGTGACGACCGGCCGCTTCACGCTCTGGGGCGTTACACTCGCCGGCGCCGTCGGAAACGTGCTCGGATCGTGGGTCGCCTACTGGGCCGGCATGAAGTTCGGGCGGGCCGCGGCGGAGGGCCTGGCGCGCCTGAGGCTCATCCGCATGGAGGAGTACGACCGCGCCGAGCGCTGGCTGCAGAAGCACGGATTGCAGGTAGCCTTCTGGACGCGGCTGCTCCCGATCGTCCGCACCTTCGTATCGCTCCCCGCCGGGGCCGCTCGCGTCCCCTTCTGGCGTTTTACCCTCTACACGTTCCTCGGCTCCCTTCTCTGGTCGCTCGCGCTTGCCTACGTCGGAGTTCTTTTCCGGGAGAACTGGGAGAATATCAAGACCTTCTGGCACGGCTTCGACCTGGTCATCGTCGTGGGCCTTCTCGTTCTCTTCATCCTCTTCCTCCGACAGCACTTCCGCGGCCAGCACCCTGGCCCGCGTCGGGCCGATTGACCGGC
>JANOOP010000070.1:0-3373 GCA_031421415.1 Candidatus Eiseniibacteriota bacterium | reverse complement strand
ATTATTTCCAGGTCCAGGCCTTCGCCGGCTACGCACCTCGCGCGGAGTGGGGCCGCTACCCGTCGCGCGTCGTCGCGAACACGCGGCGCGTGCTGGACGTCTTCGACCGCGCCGGCGCGACGGCCACGTTCTTCACGCTCGGCTGCGTCGCGCGCGCTCACCCGGAACTCGTGCGTGAAATCGCCGCGCGGGGCCACGAAGTCGCCTCGCACGGCGTCGATCACCGGATGATCACGGAGCTCTCGCCTGCCGAGTTTCGCGCCCAGGCGATCGAGTCGAAGTCGCTCCTCGAGGACCTCGCGGGACACGCGGTGACCGGGTACCGCGCGCCCAGCTACAGCATCGGGTCGTCGACACTCTGGGCGCTCGAGATTCTCCTCGAATGCGGCTACGCATACGACTCCAGCATCTATCCGATTCGACGGCGCCGGTACGGGTTTCCGGGAGGCCCCGTCGTTCCGGCGCGGATCGCCGCGGGGAAGGGGACCATCGCCGAGTTTCCGATGTCGACGCTCGCGCTCGGCCCGGTGCGCCTCCCGGTCCTCGCCGGCGCCTACTTGAGGCTCTTTCCTGCCTGGCTCTCGATGGTCGCTCTGAGGGCGCACGCCGCGAGCGGAACTCCCGTGGTGGTGAATGTCCATCCCTGGGAGCTCGATCCCCAGCAGCCCACCATCGGGCCGTCGCGCCGCCACACCTGGACCCACTACGCCCGGCTCGGCGCGACCGAGGAGATCCTGCTCCGCGTGGCCTCCAGCGCGCGCTTCCGCCCGCTCGCCGAGCGCCTGCGCGATCTGGGGCTCTTGCCGGCCGAGAACGGAGGCGCCCGCGCCGGCGCCTCCTCGCCGAGCCGGAATTGACGTCGTGATGACCAACGTCCTCCTGCTCACGATCGCCGGGATCTTGTCGCTCCTTGCGGGAGGACTGATCGTCCTCTTCGCGCCGGGACGATTTGCCTCGCTCCTCGCGGGATGCGGCCTCGCGCTCCTCGGCGTGCTCCAGATCGGATTCGCTCGGGTGGCGCTCGACGTTCCGTGGGGCGGGGACGTGCTCTGGTTCCGCTACTCGCTCGCCCTCGCCTTGCCGGTCACGCTTCTCTGGGTTCTGACGGCGGCGACGCTGGGCCGTCCGCGGTCCATCCGTCTGGGCGCTGCCTGGCGGGTGTATCTCCTCCTCCAAGCCTTTCTCGCCGCGGCCGGCGCCGCGTGGCTCGGCCTCGGTCCGGCGCCGGCGCCGGCGCTCGATCGGGGCGTGATTTCGCTCGGTACGCCGGAACGCGTCATCCTCGGCATCATCCTCGTGAACATCGTGCTCTACACGGTTCGCTTCGAAGCGACCTACCTGTCGCTGCCTCGCCGCTATCGCCGCGCCTTTCGCCCCGCGCTGCTCGGCATCGTCGTCTGCTCCGCGTTCTTCGCCATCCTGGCCGTGAACGGACTCCTGTCGGGCCGCGCCGTGGTCGAGGATCTCGCGTTCGGTGCGGCGCCGGTTTCGCTGATGGCGCTCCTTGCACCGCTCTCCTATGTCCGAGGGCGACTGGGGGAGGCCCGTCTCTCGCCCTCCGTCCATCCCGTCACGGCCACGACGTCGTTCCTCCTCGCCGCCACGTTTCTGGCGGGAACAGCGGTCCTCCTCTGGATGACGCACTCCATGGGCGTGAGTCTCCTGCGTGGGCTCTGGCTCCTCGCGGTGGGCGGCGTGATTCTCGGAATCACCGCGCTGGCGGTCTCGAATCGTGCCCGCCGAAGGGTGGAGCGCGCGCTGGCTCCGCTCTTCCACGACTGGGGGGGCGCCTATCGCCTCACGGCAGGGCGCGCCGTGGCGCCGCTCGACGGCTGCGCATCGCTCGACGAACTCTGCCGCTCCATCCCGTCGAATGCTTCGGAACTCGCCGACGTCGATCCGGTCACGCTCTTCGTGGCGCACCGCCCGAGCGCGATGTTTCGCAGCGTGTCGAGCACGTTGAACCCTCGGCCAGACGCCGAGGTGGCGGATCGCGACCCGCTCACCGTGGAATTGCGGCGCGCGCGGCGCCCCATTCGCCTGCAAGGACGCGCCGATGACCTCGAGTACGTCTCGATCTATATCGAAAACAAGGCGGCGATCTCCGCCTGCGCCGCTCGCGTCGCGGTTCCGCTCTTCGGGGAGGAGGAATTGATCGCATTCCTCCTATGCGGGCCGCGTCGCGATGGCAGCCGCCCCCTACGCGACGTCGTGAGGCTGCTCCATTTCGCTTCGAAGCGATACGCGATGCTCCTGGAGCGCGAGCTCATTCGCGAGACTCGATCGAAACTGAACGAAGGAGGCAGATAGTCGATGCAGGGACAACGATTTAGGTCGCCAGTAGGCGCGCAATGGCGACATATGTAATAAATAGTTGACTTCACAACGTGCTCTGATAGACTTCTTTGCAGTTGGAGAGGGCAAGGAGTTCCCGGGCGAATAAAAGTAGTTGTCACTGGGGATGAAAAGGCCGTAGTATCTTTCAGTCGGCACGGAGACCAATACCCGTGCCGCGCTTGTAGCCCTAATTGACGCAGGGAAGGGGAGAGGGACCTAATCGTGATCCGAAGGCATTCGCTTCTCGTGCTCGCATCGACCGTGGCGCTTCTATTCTGCGCGCCGCTGGCTCACGCTGTTCCTCCTCTGCAGCTCTACAGCCCCGACGCCGTTTACGACATGGGCTCGGAGTCGTGGACGATCTCGGACGACACCTTCGAACTATGGGTCATCGGAGCCGTCGGCCGATTCGGCACGATTTACGACGTGACGCTGGCCGCTTCCTACTACGGCACGGGGGGAACGGTGCAAGTGACGCCCGTCCTTCCGCTCGACCCGAACTACGCCTCGAAGCCCGGCTACACCGGGGGCGTCCAGAACCACGACGAGTTCAGGAACGCGGACGGGCACATCTTCTGGCAGATCGGCGATTTCACGAGTACATCGGACGCGATCCAGGACTACACGTCCGGAACGGTTCCCGACCCGACCTCGACGGCGACCGGCCAGATCAACAAGTACATGATTCACGTGACCGGCTACGACGCGGTTCACTTCGACGCCTTCGACCACTACTACACGGGCACCGTCGGGCGCGCGAATTACAAGCTTCACAAGGTATTCGTTCCGCCCTCGCACGACGCCACGAGCAACGGTGGTAGTGGGGACGTGCCCGAGCCTGGCGCGCTCGTGATGCTCGGCGGCGGACTCGTCGCCCTCTTCGCGACGCGTCGCCGGCGCGCCTAACCGAAGTAGCCTCGAAATCGGTCCGAGCCCGTCCGGTAACCCCGGGCGGGCTCGTTTTATTTCGGAGCCAACCTTCTTGACAGCGAGCGGCGGGCCACCTATGTTCCCGGTCGCATGAATCTACGATCGA
>JANOOP010000069.1:0-2075 GCA_031421415.1 Candidatus Eiseniibacteriota bacterium | reverse complement strand
CGACGCCAGGAGGCTCACCAACGTGATGAAGTTGAGCCGGCGCTTGCTTCGCAGGTAGCGGAAGGCGATCGTGCGGACGTAGCCCATCGATCGTTCGGGGCGGCCGCAGCATCGCGGCCGCGGACGCTCAGGCGCCCGCGTCTTCCTCGGGACGCATGTGGGGGAAGAGAATCACGTCGCGAATGGAGCGTTGGTCGGTGAGGAGCATGACGACGCGATCCACGCCGATCCCGACGCCTCCGGTCGGCGGCATGCCCATCTCCAGCGCGCGGAGGTAGTCGGCGTCGAGCAGCTGCGCCTCGTCGTCGCCCTTCTTCCGCTGTTCCATCTGCTCCTCGAAGGAGCGTCGCTGCGCGTCGGGGTCGTTCTGTTCGGAAAAGGCGTTGGCGATCTCCATCCCCGCCACGATGGCCTCGAACCGCTCCACCACGTCGGGATTCCCCCGCTTCGCCTTCGCGAGCGGCGAGATATCGCGCGGATGATCGATCAGGAAGGTCGGAGCGACGAGGGTGGGCTGGACCTTCTCCGAGACGATCTCGTCCAGGAGCCGCCCGTAGCCGAGTGCCGGATCGACGGAGAGCCCGGCGTTCCGGGCCGCCGAGCGCAAGTCTTCGAGCGCCGCCGGCAGCGACGGAAGTCCGAGGCCCTGGGCCGCCGCTTCCAGGAACGGAAGGCGGCGCCACGGTGGCGTGAAATCGACGCTCTTCTCGCCGTACGGAAGGACCAGCGTGCCGTGAACCGCGCGCACGACGTGGACGATGAGGTTCTCCGTCACTTCCATCATCTGCTCGTAGTCGGCGAAGGCCTGGTAGAACTCCAGCATCGTGAACTCGGGATTGTGGCTCCGGTCGATCCCCTCGTTCCGGAAGTCCTTCGAGATCTCGTAGACGCGCTCCAGCCCTCCGACGATCAAGCGCTTGAGATAGAGCTCGTCGGCGATGCGGAGGTAGAGCGGCATGTCGAGCGCATTGTGGTGCGTGACGAACGGCCGCGCCGTCGCGCCGCCGTAGAGCGCCTGGAGCACGGGAGTCTCGACTTCCAGAAACTCGCGTTCGTCGAGAAAGGCGCGCATGGCGCGGATGATGGCGGTGCGCGCTCGGAAGACGGCGCGCACGTCGTCGTTCACGACGAGGTCGGTGTAGCGCTGGCGGTAGCGGATCTCGACGTCGGTGAGCCCGTGCCACTTCTCCGGAAGCGACCGGAGCGCCTTCGCGAGAAACGTCGCGCGCTCCACCTTCACCGTCACCTCGCCGGTCCGCGTCTTGAAGACGGCTCCTTCCACTCCGATCCAGTCGCCGTGATCCCACTCGAGCGCCGCGGCGTACCCCTCCGCGCCGAGCGTGTCCTCACGGAGATAGATCTGGAGGAGTCCGTCGCGGTCCTTGAGGTGGGCGAACGAGGCTTTGCCGTGGCCCCGCTTCGTCATCAGCCGTCCGGCGAAGCGGACCGGCGTGGCCGAGGCTTCCAGCCCCTCGGCGTCGGCCAGGATGCGCGACGAGCGGTGCGTGACGTCGAATCCGTAGGCGAACGGTTCGACACCGGCCGCGCGGAGCGCGTCGAGCTTGGTGCGGCGAATCTCGTGAACGGACATGCAGCCCCGTGACGGAACTCCCTGCGGGGTCCCGCGTTTCGGCGTCATGCCGGCGCGGTCGTAGGGTCGGGGGATTCTAGGGAGGGCCGACCGGGCGGTCAAGCCTCGCGGGTGACTCCGCGACTCTTGGGGGCGCGAGCGCCGCGACGGGAATGCGTCGTGAGGGTCGGCACGGGGTCGTTGTCGCCGTTCGCCTCCCCACCGATCGTCTCCCCCGCCGCCGGCTCGGGCCCGAGGACCTGCGCGCGGCGATCGCCGCACGACGGACAGTAGCCCCACTCGGAGTCGACGCGGCGGCCGCACGACGTGCAGGCATTCGAACTCGGCGTGCCGCATTGCGGGCAGTAGAGATGATCCGACGCCACCGTGCGGTGGCAGGTCGCGCAGACGTGTCCCAGTTCTTCCTCGTAGAAGACGACGCGCTGCACTTCTTCGAGCGACGTCTCCCCGGCGAGCACCTTGGCGAGGCCGTCCTGGCCGATCG
>JANOOP010000068.1:0-6302 GCA_031421415.1 Candidatus Eiseniibacteriota bacterium | reverse complement strand
GCCGTGGCGAACGCGAAGCGCCACGGTCTCACGATTCCGCGGGCCACGTGAGCGGAACCGTCTCTCCACGCGAGGGGGCGCCCCGCCGCGCCGACCTCCTGATCGTCGGCGCGGCGCAACTCCTGACCGCGCCCGCCACCCCCGGCGGTGCGCCGCTCCGGGGAAGCGCGCTCGACCAGCCGCTCGTCATGTCCGACGCGGCGGTCGCCTGCGTCGGGGGGAAGGTCGCCGCGGTGGGACCGAGCGCCGAGGTGACGGCCGCGTTTCCCGAGCGGCTCGCGGCTCGCGCGATCGACGCGCGCGGACTCCTCGTGACCCCCGGACTGATCGACGCGCACACGCATCTGCCCTTCGCGGGGACGCGCGAGTTGGAGTTCGACTCCCGCGCGCGCGGAGAGTCGTACGAGTCGATCGCCGCCATGGGGGGTGGAATCGAGTCGAGCCGCCGGGCGCTCGGCGCCATGGGCGAGGATGAACTCGTGGAGCGGGTGGCGGGACGGCTGCGAGTCCTTCTCGCGCAGGGCGTGACCACAGTCGAGGCGAAGAGCGGATACGGTCTCTCCTGGGCCGAGGAGGGAAAGCAGCTCCGCGCGCTCGGGCGGGCCGCGGCCGGCTCTCCGGTGGAGGTCATCCCCACATTTCTCGGCGCCCACGCGATGCCGGAGGAGTTCCGTTCCCGCCGCGAGGAGTATCTCGCCCTCCTGACGGAGGAGATGATCCCGGCGGTCGGCGCGGAGGGGCTCGCCCACTTCTGCGACGTCTGGTGCGACAAGGGGATCTACTCCGTCGAGGAAGCGCGCCGTCTGCTGGAAGCGGGGAAGCGGCACGGGCTGGCGCCGAAACTCCACGCGGACGAGCTGGGCGACGTGGGCGCCGCGGCGCTCGCGGCTGAGGTCGGCGCGGTCTCGGCAGACCATCTCCTTTTCTCGTCGGAGTCGGGCCTCCGGGCCATGGCCGCCGCTGGGGTGGTCGCGGTTCTTCTGCCGGGGACCGCGTTCACGCTCGGCCTCCCTTACGCCCCCGCCCGCCGAATGATCGAGATGGGGCTCCCGGTGGCGGTCGCGACCGACTGGAACCCGGGGAGTACGATGTCCTCCTCACTTCCGCTTGCCATGACGATGGCGATCACCCAGATGAAGATGACCCCCGCGGAAGCGTGGATGGCGGTGACGGCCAACGCTGCCTCGGCGGTCGGAAGTAGTGCCCGGATTGGCCGGATCCAGCCAGGCTATCAGGCCGATCTCGTCCTCTTCGAGGGGGGCGATTATCGCCACATTCCGTACCACTACGGGCACGATCACGCACGCCTCGTGGTGGTCCGCGGCGCGGTCGTGCACGAGGCGGGCGCAGGGTCGCGTTGCACCTGAGCACAAGGCACTAACCAATTGTCATGAATATCGATCGCAGGGGAGGCGCCCAGCGTCGTCTCCGCGGACTTTTCTGCCCAGGAGGGTAACCATGGCGGAGCTGATCGAGTGCGTCCCCAACTTCAGCGAAGGCCGAAATAAGTCTGTAGTTACAGCCATTACTGCCGAAATTTCGCATGATCGCTCGATCCGGTTGCTCGGTCAGGAGATGAACGCCGATCACAACCGTTCGGTGGTCACCTTCGTGGGGGAACCGGAAGCTGTGCTGGAGGCGGCCATCCGGGGAGTTCGGAAAGCGGCCGAGCTGATCGATCTGAGGAAGCACCAAGGGGAGCACCCTCGGATGGGGGCTACCGACGTGCTGCCGTTCGTGCCGATCGGCACCTCGAAGCTCGATCGCTGCGTCGATTTGGCGCGCCGGGCCGGGGAGCGGATCGGAACGGAGTTGGGAATTCCAGTCTATCTCTACGAGGCCGCGGCGACCCGGCCGACCCGCCAGAATCTGGCGGACGTCAGGCGTGGCGAATTCGAGGGGATCGCGAAGGAACTCGGAACGAACCCCGAGCGGGATCCCGATTTCGGCCCGAAAGCGATCCACGTGTCCGCGGGCGCGATCGCGATCGGGGCGCGGCTGCCCCTGCTCGCGTTCAACGTGAATTTGGGCACCCGCGACGTGGAGGTCGCGAAACGAATCGCGAAGGCGATCCGCTACCAGACGGGCGGGTTGCGCTACGTGAAGGCGCTCGGGTTCGAGCTCCACGAGCGCGGGATCGTGCAGGTGTCGATGAACCTCGTGAACACGTGGGGCACTCCGGTGCATCGCGTGTTCGCGATGATTCGCGAGGAGGCGGAGCGCTACGGCGTCCCGATCGTGGGGAGCGAGATCGTCGGCCTGGTCTGCCAGGACGCGCTCATCGACGTCGCGGAGCACACCCTGCGGCTCGAGAGTTTCTCCCGCGAGCAGATCTTGGAGAACCGGCTGGCCCGGAACATCGGCGCGGCGGAGCAGGCCATGCCGGAATTCCTGGACGAGGTGGCCTCGTCGGCCCCGACGCCGGGCGGTGGAAGCGTGGCGGCCCTGGCGGGGTCGCTCGCGGGCGCCCTGGCGACGATGGTGGCGCGGCTGACGATCGGAAAGAAGCGCTACGCCGAACACGAGGAGCGGATGCGCTCCGTGGAACAGGGCGGCGAAGCGCTGCGGCGGGAACTCTTCGACCTGGTCTCAGAGGACGCGACGGCCTACGAGGGCTTCGTGGCGGCGTCGAAGCTCTCGCAGCGGACGCCGGAAGAGACGGCGACGCGCGAGAAGGCGCTGGCCGGCGCTGCGCGAAACGCGGCCGCGGTGCCGCTCCGGACGGCGGAGGCGTGTCTGCGGGCGCTGGAGCTCGCGGCGGACGTCGCGGAGGTGGGAAATCTGAACGCGGTGAGCGATGCGGGAGTGGCCGGGTGGCTCGCCCGGGGAGGCGTGGAAGGCGCCGCGCTGAACGTGGCGATCAATCTGCCGTCGGTGCCGGCGGAAGAGCGCGGAGCCCTCGAGACTCGCGCGCGGCGGGTGACCGAGAAGGCGGCGGCGTTGCACGCGGTGATCGTGGATCGGGTGCGGACGCGGATGGGACTCGCGGCCGGGGCGTAGGGGACTTCGAAGGAGCGAACGAGACATCGTGGACCGCAATCTCGCGATCAAGAAGAAGGCCCAGCAGCTGATCCAGAAGGGACAGATCGACGCCGCCCTGGCGGAGTTCGACAAGCTCTTCGACAGCGGCGACAAGGACCCGTACGACTTCATTCTCGTCGCGGACCTGCTGGCGAAGCGCGGCTCCATGCAGGAGGCGGTCCGCCGCTACCGGCAGGCGGTCGACGAATACTCGCGCGCGGAGCTCTTCAAGAACGCCATCGCGGTCTGCAAGAAGATCCTCCGGATCTCGAAGGAGGATCTCCAGATTCACCGTTCCCTCGGGGATCTTTACGCGAAGGAAGGACTCTACGGCGACGCCCAGATCCACTATCTGGAGTACGCCGAAGGGTCGATTCGCCGCCAGGAGCACGAGTCGGCGCTCGACGCGCTCGATCTGGTCCTGTCTCTCTCGCCCGACAACGAGGACCTTTCCGAGAAGTACGTCGAGATTGCCATGCGCGGGGACCAGCCTGAGCGTGGCGGGAAGGAACTCCTGCGCCGGGCCGACAGGGCCGAGCAGGCAGGCCGGCGGAGCGCGGCCGTCGAACTGCGGGAACGCGCGTCGACGCTGGCGCCCTCGATCGCGGCGCCGCTCGCGCCCTCCTCGGAGACGGGTGCGGAGGCGGGGGACGTCACGTTCGCGATCGAACACGGCTCCGGCCTGCAAAGCGAGGCGGCGCCGACGGCGATGCCTCCGAGCCAGAACGGCTTCGAGTCCGCCGAAGGGCCGCTCGAGCCCGGCGTGGTATCGCTCTCCTCGGAGCCTCTCTCCCTGCCGGCGGCCACTCCGGCCGCGCCGGAAGAGACGCTGTCGTTCTCGGTGCCCTTCACGCAGACCGAAGGCGACCCGGAGCCCGCGCGCGTGCAGTCGCGACCGGAGCCGCCCACGGTAGGGCCTGCCGCCGCCGAACCGGAACTGCTCTTCGTGGCGCCGGTGGAGGCCGCGCCTCCCAGCCATGAAGAATTGGCCACGACCTACCTGAGCGCGGGAAAGCCCGAACTCGCGGCTGACGAATTCTGGAAGGCCGCGGAGCGTTCTTTCTTCCGCGGCGATCACTCCCGCGCGCGGATGCTCCTCGCGTCGCTCCTCCAAATTGCCCCGCAGCACGAGGCGGCGCTCCGGCGGCAGGTCGACATCACCGCGCAGACGGAGGACCGGCCCGCCGAGGCGCGCGCGCGGTTCGACCTCGCGGAACGCTACCTCGCCATGGAGGGATGGGCGCTGGCCCGGGCGGAGTACCTCCGCACCCTGGAAATCGACGGTTCGAACGACCGCGCACGGATGCGGGTGCAGCGTCTCGATGCCCTGATGCACGCGCCGCCGCCTCCGGGCAGCGACGTCGACTTCGACGCGATCGACGTGCCAAGACCGGCCGCTTCGGTCCGGGTCCGGGACGAAACGCCCTCGAACCTGGACAGCCTGGTCGACCTCGAGGAGATCATCGACGAGTTCAAGCAGGGAATTCAGAACTCGATCTCGGGAGAGGACCACGAGAGCCATTACGATCTCGGCATGGCCTACATGGAGATGGGCCTCTACGACGAGGCGATCGATGAATTCCAGATCGCGCAGAAGGGCGCTCCGATGGAACTCAAGTCGCTCGAGATGGTCGCCCTCTGCTGCCTGGAGAAGAACGAGCCGGGCCAGGCCATCCAGGAGCTGACCCGGGCGCTGGAGCTTCCCGGACATGGACCAGACGAAACGATCAGTATCCGGTACAATCTGGGCATGGCCCACGAACGTCTCGGAAACCTCGATCGCGCCCTCCAGCACTTCGAGGAGGTCCATGTCCTGAATGTCGACTTCCTCAAGGTCGCGACAAAGGTGCGGGAAATGAAGCAGAAGCTGTCCGGCTCGCGGGACCTTGGATGAGCGTCTCGCGCCTCGATCTTCATCTTCACTCCACCGCCTCCGACGGCGCCGACTCTCCGGAAGAAGTGGCCGCCCACGCCATCCGCCAGGGCGTCGAAGTCATCGCACTCACCGACCACGACGCCGTCGATGGCATCCCGCCGCTCCGCGAGCGGGCGGAGGCCGCTGGCCTTCGGGTGATCACCGGTGTCGAGCTATCGGTGAACGAGCAGGGGATCGACGTTCACGTCTTGGCCTACGGCTTCGATCCGGAGGAGCCGGGCTTCGTGGCGGCGCTAGGCCGCTGGCGCGAGGGGCGCCACGAACGGGCGCGGAAGATCCTGGCGCGGCTGAAGGGAATTGGAATCCGGATCTCGATCGAGGAAATCGAGGCGATCGCGAACGGCGGGGCCATCGGCCGCCCGCACGTCGCCGAGGCGCTCCTTCAGGAGGGGCACGTGGACAGCCTCAACGAGGCGTTCCAGCGCTTCCTCGGACACCACGCGCCGGCCTACGTGGCGAAGCTTACGGTACCGATGGAGGAAGCCGCGGCGATCGTGCACGAGGCGGGGGGTGTCACCGTGCTGGCGCACCCGGGGACGCTCAATCGCGATCATCTCATCGCCGGCTGGACCCGCCGGGGCCTCGACGGCATCGAGGTCTGGCACACGAAGCACGACGCCTCGGCGGTGAAGAAATTCAGCGCCATCGCCGCGCAGTACGGGCTGCTCAAGACGGGCGGCACCGATTGCCACGGCGCCCGGACTCCCGGCGTCGCGATCGGCTCCGTGGCCGTTCCGTACGAGATTCTCGAACCGCTGGAAGAGGCGATCCGGTCCCGCCGCCCGCTCCGAAGCCGCCCCTAGCCCTACCAGGGGCCCTTTTCCCTACCGCCGACTCCGCTTTTCGCATGGCGCCGGCCGGCGCCATCTGATACCGTTCCCCTTCGTCTTGCCCCCCCATGCGCACCGTCGTCCGTAGCGCCTCCCTCATCGCGTTTACCGTCGCCTGCGGCTACGCCAAGATGGTTCTCTTCCCGTTTCTCTTTTTCGTGGAGCTTTTCTCGGCGGCCACGGTGCTCTCGGGCGCGCTGACCGGCGTCCTCTGGGGCGCCTGGATCGGCGCGGTGGCGCGGCTCGTCTTCAGCGTGGCGAATCCCTACGGGCCGCCCCATCCCTGGGTGCTGGCCGCACAGATACTCGGAGGGGCGATGCTCGGAGCGGTGGGTGGTCTCCTGCGCGGTCCGCTGGCGCGAGGCGGCGGCGGCTCGGCGCTGGCGTGGCTCCTCGTCGGGCTCGTGGGAACGATCGTGTACGACCTACTCACGAACGTCGCGCAGGGGCTCGTCTTCGGGTCGATCCCGGCGACGCTGGCGCTCGGCGCGATTCCGGCCGTTCAGCACGTCGCG
>JANOOP010000067.1:0-2777 GCA_031421415.1 Candidatus Eiseniibacteriota bacterium | reverse complement strand
ATACCAGACGCTTATCAATCTTTACCTACAAGACTGCGCGGCCACGAGGCGGAAACTTCGGATGAAATGGCCTGCTCCCACGCGTCCCAAACCCGCCCAAGCTAGAAAGCCAGCGAGGGCGTGACGGCTTAGAGATTCATCTTGGCGGCCGCAAGCGAGTCGGCGCGCGACGATGGGTGCGAGGAGGGCGGGCGGGTGTCGTCCGGCAGGATCGGGTCCATTGGGGCTGCAGCGTAGCCGGTGGGGGGCCAGTGGGAAAGCGAGATTTGGGGCTTCTACGGCTCGATCGTTCGATCATGCGGGGGTCGAGCCGGGGACCGGCCCGACCCCTTCGCTGCCCTTCTTCCTACTCGGTCGCGGAACACCAGGTGCCGGCGTCGAGATTCGCCTGGGTCGTGGCGCGGCACTTCCCCTTCGAGGGATTGCCGGTCGTGCCGCAGGCCTTGCACGTGTAGAGCGCGCCCGCCTCGTCACGGTACACATCGAGACAGGTGGTCACCCACGGGCGGGACTTCCAGCATCCCAAAAAGGTCCATCCCGCGACCGGCCGTGGAGCCGGGATCGTCGCCAATGCCACCGGGGAGGCTGGTAGATTCAACGGAAGGAGGGCCGGTCGGGCCGCCGCGAACTCGGTCGCGGCCGCGGGGCTGGGAGCCAGCGCTAGGAGCACGAGAGCGGCGACCAGCGTGAAGAGCATGGATCGGATCATGGCACACCTCCGTTGAATCGGTGCGCGCCTGCCGGGCGCGCTTCGGGGACCCACGCAGGCGTCCATTACCGCCGAGAGGGCTTCCGAGGCTTCGCGGTCGCTGGCTTCCGCGTCGGCGTCGCCGCGCTGGTCCTAGAACTTACCGGACGATCGCGCGCGACGAGCGGGTAACCACCTGGGTCCTCGATCGAGTCGAGTGCGAGATCGACATCCAGGCTCGCCCAGCGAAGTCGGTTCTTCGATGGCCGAGTGACCGCATGTATCTTACCGACGGTCGCATTTTCGAACCACGGGAATTCTTCGAACCAGGCTTGCTTGATTTCGCTTTGGCGCTCACGAATCACCCTCTCCTAGCGCTCCGGGGTGAGCCAGCGGCTCCAGGCGAGGGAGAGCGAGCCTTCTAAGAACCACTCGCTCTCATCGGCGTCGCGCACATTCTCCACGTTCCGCACGTTGATGTGCCCTCCGCTCAGCCGCAAATCGATCCCCGGCCGCGGGTGAACCCAGAACTCCGTGGCGATGCGACTCCGCTTCTCCACCACACCGGTCGGCACGTGGTCGAACTCGGGAAACGGCTCCGTGTCGGTCGGCCCCGACACCGGCACGGGCCACGGATCGCCGACCCGCGTGGCGCCGCGCTCCTCGCTCCGATAAAAGAGCGACCAGGTCACCTGCTCCGACATCCAGTAGCGGAACTCGAAATCGAGCGACTGCGCGTCGGGGCCCAGCGGAAACCCGAGCGGCTGATCCTTGTAGAGATAGCGATTCCATGGCAGCACCTGGTTGAACGTGTAGGGCTCCACGCGCGCCCACTCCACGCGGAGCATGGAGCCGTCCAGCCCGAGCGGGTTGTAGAGGCGCTGTCCGAGCAGGAAGCCACCCTCGAACGGCTCCTTGTCCCCCGGCGACTTGTTGTCGATCTGGAAGTCGTCCACCAGCAGTTCCCCGTAGACCTCCATGTCGCTCTTCGGCCGCAGCTCCAGCGTGAACGCGCCGAGGATGTTGTCGTTCTTCCCCGAGTTCCACTGGGTCGCATAGTAGATGCTTACCGGAATCAGGTACTCGGCCTCCGCGCCGCGATCCTTGCCGCCATAGACCACCACCTCCGCGGCGCCGACGGCGACGTAGCGATTCACCTGCCACCGGATGCGATGCCCCGTGATGTGACGGCGGATCAGCGTCCCTGCGGGGAGCGTGTCGCCGGGGGCCTGCGCGGTGGGGGCCGAGAGCGTCATGTCGTCGAGATTCCCGAAGAAGGTGGAAGCGGTCACCGGCCCTAGGCGAAGCCGAAGCCCCGCCTGATCCATGGCGGGGGCGTAGCCCGAGAGGAGGAGCGTGCCGTTATCGGAGGCGCCCCAGCGGAGATCGTCCCGCCCCAAGAAGACGTCGGCCGCGCCGAGCTGCAGGAGGACGTAGGCGTTCTTCGTGTCGCCGGTGCTGCCGCTTCTCCACGAGCGCCCGTTGAAGTCGGGGACCAGCGCGCCGTCGGTGTCGAGGCGGAAGCGCACGCCCGCCGCGAGCCCTCGGCCCGACTGGAATCCGACGAACGGGAGCGCGACGCCCTTGCCGTCGTCGGCGCCGAAGCGACGATGGTCGTCGCCCGCGTAGGCGTAGCCCCGCGCTTCCAGGCCGTAGCCGACGGTCCAGTCCTGCGTGAGGCGCGCGAAAGCGGGCGCGGGCGGCGGCTGGTTCGGATCGAACTCCGTTTCCAGCCGCGTCAGGAGCCACGACTCGAACGGCGTGTAGGAGCGCTGCGTGGAATCGACCGCGGCCCGCTCCTCGCGAAGCGCGCGCTCCACGTCGGCGCGGCGGAAGGGGCGGTCGGCGAGGGAGAGCCCAGGCAGCAGCCCGCGCCCCGCAGCCTCCGCGATGAGCGGCGTGCTCCAGTGGTCGAGCGGGATGTAGGGAAGGGTCGCGGCGTTGGCGGGGGCTGACGCGGCGTGCCAAGCGAGGGCCCCCAGGACGACCGCCAGCCGCGTCAGGAGCCACGACTCGAACGGCGTGTAGGAGCGCTGCGTGGAATCGACCGCGGCCCGCTCCTCGCGAAGCGCGCGCTCCACGTCGGCGC
>JANOOP010000066.1:0-1941 GCA_031421415.1 Candidatus Eiseniibacteriota bacterium | reverse complement strand
GCCTCGCTCACCGTCAGCCCGCCCGATTTGCCGAGCAGCAGATCCGAGGCGGCCAGGAAGAGTTCCACGCGGTCGGTGAAGCCGTGGATCTGAATCCGCTCCGCCTCCGAGGCTGTCTTCGCGGCCAGGCGCGCGCGTAGTTTTTCGTTCCGCCCCGCGATCACGAGCGCCTGGACGTTTTTCGGCAGGTCCATCACGACCTCGAGCATCGCCTCGATCGGTCCCCAGCCGAATCCTCCGCCCATCAGAAGAAGTACGGGGCGCGACGGATCGGGATCGAGCCCCAATTCCCGGCGCGCGTCGGCGGCGGCGATCGGCCGCGAGAACTTGGGATCGATGGGAACTCCCGTCACCTCGACCCGCTCGGCCGGCACGAGCCCCGTGTCCACGATTTCCTCCTTCGCAGAGTCGGCCGCGACGAAGTAGCGATCCATGCCGCGATGGATCCAGATCGGGTGGACGGCGTAGTCCGTCACGACCGTCGCGACCGGGACCTTCACGCGCCCGCTCTCCCGCCACGTGGCGAGCACCTCCGAGGGGAGGAACTGCGTGCAGAGAATCGCGTCGGGGCGGAACGCTTCGATGGCGGCGAGATAGCCGGGGCTCCCCCAGACGGCGAGCCAGGTGCGGAACTTCTGGCGCCACGAATCGTGGGGGGGGCCCGCGCGCTTGTAAACCTCGCCCCAGACCCTCGGCGCTCGCGCCAGGACGCGGTTGTAGGTCGACGCGTAGGTGGTCCGGAGGAAGAGGGAGGATATCTCGAGCGCGTCGCGGACGTCGGTCACGGTGCCGGGCCGGGATTCCAGAAGCGCGGCGGCCACGGCGCGCGCGGCCCGCTCGTGGCCCGCGCCGGCGCGGACGTGGAGCAGGAGGAACCGCTTGGCGGCCGCGCTAGAAGAAGTGACGGCTCCCTCCCGAAAACGCGTTGGGGACGTGCTGGACGCGGAGCTCCGTTCCATCGGAAGCCCAGGTGATGCCGATCACGTCGAACCGCACCGGCCGCTCGGTCGCGCCGCGCGTGGTGAGCCAGCGCGTGGCGGCGCGGGCGACGTCCTCCCGCTTCTTCGCCGTCACCGCCGCCAGCGGACCGCCCGGGTCTCGCTCGGCGCGAAACTTCACCTCGACGAAGACGATCGTGTCGCGATCGAGCGCGACGAGATCGAGTTCACCGCGCCCCTCGCGCGCGTTCCGCGCGAGAATCCTGTAGCCCCGTAGTACGCAGAACTGCTCCGCGATCGCCTCGCCGCAGCGCGCCGCCCGCTCCCTCCACATCCCCGCCTCCCCCCTCAGAAGAGATCGATGACCTCCTGAACGCAGAGGAGTTCCCGGACGGGGCGGAAACTCTTCCGATGAATCTCGCACGGCCCGTGCTTCCGGAGCGCCTCCAGATGCTCGGGCGTTCCGTACCCCTTGTTCTCCTGGAATCGATAGACCGGATAGGCGGCAGCGCACGCGTCCATCAGGCGGTCGCGCGTCACCTTGGCGAGAATCGACGCCGCCGCGACGGAAAGGCTCTTCGCGTCTCCGTCGACGACCGCCTCGCATGGAACATCGGGGACCAGGATCGTGTCCTTGCCGTCAATCAAAAGGCCCTGGGGCTTGATCCCCAGGGCCTCGACCGCTCGGCGCATCGCCAGAAGCGTTGCCATTCGGATGTTGAACGCGTCGACTTCCTCGACGCTGGCGGAGCCGATTCCGGTGGCGATGGCCACGGCGACGATCCGGTGAAAGGCCGATTCCCGTCCGGCCGGGCTCAGCTCCTTCGAGTCGCGTACGCCTCGGAGCGACGCGGCGGGCGGCCGCGCCACGAACGCCGCCACGCCCGGGCCCGCCAGAGGACCACGGCCGGCTTCATCCACTCCGGCCACGCACTCACCCCAGCGCGCGCGAAATTCGTCGTCGAATCGGGCGAGGCGACTACGCCTCATCGCCTCCCAGTCT
>JANOOP010000065.1:0-3658 GCA_031421415.1 Candidatus Eiseniibacteriota bacterium | reverse complement strand
TCAGCGGAGCCGTAACGGCGGCCGACTTCAATGCGATCAATCAGCACGTCGGCCACGACTGCGACTCGCCCAACAACCCGTAACATTTTACGTCATGCGCGGCTCGGGTTCCCCCCCTCCACCGGCCGCAGAACATGCGCGACGTCGTGCGTCCTCTCCGGCGCGTGGACGAACCGCGTTGACGTAGGAGCAGCCAGGGGCGCACCAAGAAAGTCGCTCCCCTAGGAGCGATGTGAAGTAGCGAAAGGGCGTGTCGGGGTTCCCCGGCGCGCCCTTCGCGCGTCCGGCGGGGATTGCGGCGGGGACTCTACGGCCGGCCGGGCCCCACGTACGCGAGCGCGAAGCCGATCTGCGCCACGAACATCATCGCGTACATGTGGGTCCAGGAGGGGTGGTTCTCGGTCCGTGAGAGGTCGTCGGGATTCCGGACCATGAGGGAGACGACGTAGGCGCCCCAGAGGGCCAGAACGGCCGTCAGGGCGTAGAGAAGCGGGGCGCTCCCGGTCAGCACGCCGGCATGGATCCCGAACGGGATCAGGAGAAACGGAAGGACGAGAAAGGGCGAGATGAGCCAGGCCGCGCGCTTCGGACCCAGCACGACCGGCAGGGTGCGGAAGCCGGCCGCCGCATCGCCGCGGGCGTCGGCGAAGTCCTTCGTCGTGGTCGCCCCCAGGAGAAAGAGCCCGAAAACGAGCCCGATATACCACGGCTCGGCCCGTCCGAAATCGCGCACGCACGACCACCCCGCCACCTTGAGCAGCACGCCGCGCGGCACCGCGATGACCACGTTCGCCAGGTAGGGGACCGCCTTCAGGCGGAATGGAGGCGCCGAGTAGAGCACGGTCAGAAGCGCCGCGATTCCCGCCAGCCAGACGCACTGCGGCCCGGCCACGGCGGCCAGGAGGAACGCAGCCGCGTAGAGTGCCCCCGCAGCCTTGACCGCCTCGGCAGAGCCGATCCGGCCGGAGGGGATGGGGCGGCCCGGTTTGTTGATCCGGTCGGCCTCCAGGTCGGTGACCTGGTTCAGCGTGTTCGAGGCGGCATTGAGTACCGCGGCCATCATCGTGCCGCTGGCGATCTTCACCACGACCCAGGCGCCCAGCGGGACCGCGGGCGGGGCCCCGAGGGCGATGACGCTCCCGGTGAACATCCCGAGCGCGGGGGCGATGAGCGTGAAGGGGCGGGCCAGCTCCCAGTAGAGGCGCCAGCGCGCGGTCATTGGATGCCGAGGTCGCGGCCGTCCATGTCGGCGGGAGGCGTGATGCCGAGCCTCCGGAGCACCGTCGGCGCGATGTCCTCGATCCGGGCCTTCTCGCTCGCGATGGGGCGGTTGCAGAAGAGGACGCCGGGAACGAGTTCGGGGTCGACCGAGCAATGGTCGGCGCTCCAGCGCCGCTCGTTCGGCTCCACAATTTCCGGTGGGATGCCGCCGAGGGAAGTCTGCCAGGAGACGCGGTACCCCTCGTGGAAGCCGACGACAAGGTCGGGCGCCTCGCCGAAGTAGGGTCCCTTGAAGATATCCTCGCGTTTGAAGATGCGCCGCACGATCGGCTCGCCTGTGTCGGGATCGCGGAGCGTGGAGAACTTCGCCATCAGCTCGTTTCGCACCGACTCGTACTCCGCCCCCGGCGCCACGGCGCCGTCCCGCTCGCGCCCCTTGAGATTCACGTAGATCTGCCCCAGGGCGAGCGCGTAGGCGCGGGTCTTCGACCAGTCGACGTTGGGCCAGAAGGTGCCGCGCCCGAAGAGGTCTTCCAGGTTTCGGTCGCGCACCGGATCGATCTTCGAGAGCGTCATATAGCCGTTTCGGACGAGCCAGGTGTTGATGTTCACCGCCTTCCGGAACGACGAGAATCCGTGATCGGAAAGAACCATCACCGTGCCGCCGTCGCGCCGCGCGCGCGCCAGAAACTCGCCCGCGAGGGAGTCGGCGCGCTGGTAGACGCGGTCGATCTCGCCGCCGTACTGCTGGGCCAACCGGCGGTTGTACATCGGGTGCTTCGGATCGATCAGGCGCCAGAACATGTGCTGGATCTTGTCGGTCGACTGGAAGACGGTGACGAAGAGATCGGGATCGGTATGGCGGAGCGCGTCGAAGACGACGTCGCGCTGCCGGTTGAAGGTCCCGTGGAGGTCCTCCAGGAAGATCCGCTCGTCGATCTTCTCCTCGTTCAGGGCCCAGGTGTCCTCGGGCCAGCCGAGCGTCTTGTAGAGCCCGATCCGCCGTGCCACCTGCGCGCTGTAGGCGGGGGGCTGGCTGATCGGGATGGCCGGCTTCCGGGGATCGAGCGAGATGGGGGAGAGGTAGACGCGGAGTTCGGGCGACGCCTCCACGACGTGGAAGCGGGCGATTCCGCGCAACGTCACGAGCGGCGCGACGGTGAAGCGGATGGTGTACCAATCGCTCCACGCTCCCTGCCGAACGACGCTCACCTTTCCCTGGAGCGAGATCCGGACCGAGGGAACGCGTCCCTTTACCCGCTGGAATTCGATCGGAATCGTGAGGTCGGGGATGCGCCCTTCGGGGTCGCGCTCGGCGAGAGGATTCCGCGGCCCATGTACGACGGAACGGGCGCGCCCCGTGGCGTCGACCCTGAGGCGCGCGATCTTGCCGCCCATCTCGGTGTCCCCGGCGTTCGTGGCGTCGGTGGCCCAGTAGGAGAACGTCCCCATCGTCCCCCGAATGTCGGGAACCCCTAGCCCGGAGAGGAGTACGCCGTTAGGAAGGGGCTCCGGAGGGAAATTGATCGGGGCCTGGAGGATCGTCGCCTTGATCCCCTTCCGCGCCGCCAGGGCCCAGAAGGTCGTTCCCTTCCGGTTGTTCGTCACCTTCGGCGCGCGCGTCGGCAGGAAGCCGAACGCGAAGCGGCCGCGCTGGACCGTGACCGTCGAGAAATCGGGGTAGTAGGTCTTCGGGTTCCGGCGGAGGAAATCGTAGATCCGGGTCTTCCCGGGATTCATGCCTGTCGAGAAGGTGGACCAGGCGACGGGCGACTGCGCCGGATTCGTCGTCTCGAGGCGCCTCATGGCGCCGTGCTCCTTCATCCAGGCGAGGTTCGGCAATTTCCCCTCGGCGAGGAGGCGCTCCACCATGCCGAAGTCCATCCCGTCGAAGCCGATGATGTAGATCCGCTCTCGTGGCGCGGCGCGGACAGGGCTGTCGGTGAGCGCGAGAGAGGCGGCCAGGAGCGCCAGGAGCGCGACCGGTCCCCACAATCTCATCGGTCGGCTCCTCGCCAGGCGGGTGAACACGTTTCGTGATGGTGGCATCGGGGTGCCGGAAATCGTAGCACCCACCCTAAACCGGTGTCAAACCTCGCTGCCCCTTGTATTTCCGGAGAAGTTGCCTTGACGCCCCATCGAGCCGGTTCCTACAATTCGCCTAGGTCGTTGCTGTCCACGCCGGAGTCACCGGCCACCGGCGCCTCGGCCCTTCAACGGAGACGGTCCATCCCGATGCCGACTCACGCGTTCTCCCGAGCCACCTTCCGGCTTTCGACGATCGCCCCGTTGCTCGTGATTGCCTCCTTCGCGCCGACGACTCCAGATTCATGCGCCGCGGCCGCCCCAGCGCCGCGATCTCTTCGCATGGTCCGAGTTCTCGCGGAAGATTCGCGAAGCGTGCAAGTCGAGTATGTAGCTGGCCGAGCCCGTTGGG
>JANOOP010000064.1:0-4651 GCA_031421415.1 Candidatus Eiseniibacteriota bacterium | reverse complement strand
CGGTCGTGGAGCCCGGGGGCGTCCCCCGGGACGGCCTCCTCGAGCGCCAGCGAAGGCGCGCCGCCGCCTCACGGGCGACCCACGCCGCCTCGAGGTCGAGCGTGCCGGGGCGCTCCCGGCCATGCTCGTAGCGCCACCGCGCCGTTCCACCGAGCGGGCCCCGACGGGCGGCGGCGTCGATTCGCGCCGCCACACCCTCCGGACCTGCCGCCGCTTCCATCGCGACGCGATTCGCCGGCCGTCCGGCGGAGATCGCAAAACCGCCGCGCGCCACGGTCCGATTCTCGCGCCGAACCAGGACGCAGCGGACCGCGCTCCCCACTCGGCGAACCTCCAGCGCGAGGACTTCGCCTTCCGCGCGCCGCAGCCGTCCGATGGCGATCCGGATGGCGTCGCGCCACGCGATCGCGGCGCCGTCCATGTCGGCGCCGCTCCCCGGCGCGGCGCGCATCGCGCGATCGCGGGACGAAGCGCCGACGGCGCCGAACCCGCGCTCCCGCCGAACGAGGCCCGACGACTCGCCGGGCCATCCAAAGTTCGGGACCGCCAGAGCGCCGGCGCCGACCCGTAGCACGCCCGAGCGCCAGAGGGCACCCCCGTCGGCGCGCGTCGTACCGCTCGTGAGCGCCGCTTCCTCGAGCCCGAGAAGACCGCCTCCACTCCACCAGATCCGGCGAAGCCCCCGGCGTGGCGCCTCCCCATCCCGCTTGCGCGCGAACGCGCCAGCCCTCGGGTGGCTCGTCGCGCCGCTCGGGCGCATCGATCGTCTCCACCGGATCGGGAAGCCACGCCGCGGCGCTCTCCGCGGGCACGGGCGCCATCGATTCCAGGCGCCCCTCGGCCGCGACCGGCGCTGACGCCAGGAGAACCGAGGTCGCGAGACCGAGCCCGCCCCAGCGCCGTATTCTCCTATGCCGTCGCATGATAGCAGAGGGGTTTGCCCCCCACAACGCCGCGCCCGCCTCGAGAGCAGGGGGAGGCATTGACTTCGCAAGGAGCTCCGGCCCGGCCGGCGGCGCTCCGCAAGTGACGGCGGTAGAGGGTTTTTCATGGCTCCAGAGCCCCGAATGCGATATACTTGCGAGCACATTTTCCGCTGTCCCTCTCCGACCATGGAGGCCGGGCGGCGGCTGTCGCGACATCTTTGCTTGTTCGGCTCGTGTGAGGCGACATGGTCGGTCCTGGATCCCGCGTTTCTCGCTCCACCGCGCGGAAGAGTCGGCGCCCCCTCTCGCGTCTCGGACCTCGAACCCTCTAGCTTCCGGAGGAACTCCCGCATGCGATTTCTCTCCCCGCTCCTTCTGTTCGTTTCGTGTCTGATGGCTGCTCCGTTCGGCACCGCCTCGGCCGCGAACCAGCCTCCGGCCGGGTCCGGCGAGCCGGCGAACGCCGCGCTGATTCCGACTCAAGAAGTGGGGGAGACTCCCGCGGGGAGGGCCACGCTTCGAACGCGCGGCGTGAACCGAGCGCCCGCCGCCGGGGAGACGGTCTACGTTTACAGCACGACGTTGGAGAGTCTCTCGAGCCCCTCCAACGAGGGCGGCTGGACGCATAAGGATCTTTCGGCGAAGCCGACCGCGTGGCACATCGATTCCCTCCTCGCGTGCGCCGGGCAGGGGAAGCAGTGGTGGTGCGGATTCGTCGATTCCAGCTGGATCTACGATTCGAACCGCGCGGGCTACGACAACGACTGGACGCAGTACCTTGAAAACGCCGTCGATCTGACCGGAATCCCGCTCGGGCAGGTTGTCACCATCGGGTTCCGCCACAAGTTCGACGCCGAACCGGGCTACGACTACGGCTTCGTGGAAGTCCTCGACCTCGATCAGACCTGGATGCCGCTGGCCACCTTCACGGGGAAGATCCCGAACGGCGCGGGGTGCGACACCTTCACGGTCGTGCTTCCCGATACGATTCGCGCGAAGTACGACCCGGGCATTCCGGTCCCGTTCCGCTTCACCTTCACGTCCGACGTCGGCTATTCGTCGGCCGACGGCCTCTACAACGGCGACGGCTGGACGATCGACAACATCACGATCAAGTCGGGGACCGACGTTCGCTTCTTCGATAACGCCGGCGGCGGCCAGGGCGGCTGGTACGTCTCGACGTTCCCGGGCGTGGGCGACTACTACACGATCCGACAAAACGTCTTCACCGAGGACATCTGCACGGCGAACGCGTCGAAGGTCTGGAGCGCGTTCGATCCCGTGATCCTGACCCTGGTGCCGCGGATCAACAACGTGGTCATCACGCCTCCCATCGCCACGGCCAGGGCGAACGTGGTCTTCATGGAATTCGACGTCTACCGGAATCTGCCGCTGAACGGCTGCTTCTTCTACGAGCCGGAGTACCGCTCGAAGAACGCCGGCGGCGACTGGAGTCTCTGGAGCAATCCGACGAACTTCGTCTACTACGGCGGATCGAAGGACTGGGCGCGCCAGCGGATCTCGCTCCCAGGGGCGGGCAACCGGGACTCGGTCCAGTACCGCCTCGGCCTGAAGGACCTCTCCGCCTCGTTCTGCGACGGGGTCTCGGCGTACAGCAACACCTACGCGCTCTTCGACAACCTCTCCCTCGGCGTGATCGGCACGGCGCCGCCTTCGATCATCACGCGCGACATCGACCTCTACAACGACACCTTCAAGACCACCGCGTTCTTCGCGAACGACAACTTCAACAGCCCGCTCGGGGACAGCACCGTGGTGCAGGTGAGCGCGTCGCGCGGTTACAAGAGCGGCTTCATGCACTACCGGATGAACGGCGGCTCCTTCGCCAGCACGCCGCTGACGCCGTCGGCGGCGGCGCTCCCGACATTCCGCTACGCCGACGTTCCGGCGGCGAACTACCCCGCGAACACGACGGTCGAGTACTACTTCGCCGTGACCGACAGCCTCGACCAGACCTCCTACGCGCCGGCCAACGCGCCGACCGCGCAGAAGTACTTCTCGGCCTCGATCCTCCCGGTGAAGACCGCCACGAATCCGGTACTCTCCTGTTTCGACAGTCTCTCGACGATCCTCTTCGTGAACCACTTCGCCGGTCGCGAGTCGAGCGCGAAGATCTCCGACGCGCTGAAGTCGCTCGGTTACAAGTTCGACACGTGGGAGGTGAATGGCCCCAGCAGCGGCATCGGAAACTCCCTCGGCGGCTCCTCGCCGACCGACCCGCAGTACCGGTGGCCCGTCACCGACGTGAACTCCATCATCCAGTACAAGACGATCATCTGGCACTCCGGCGACCTCTCCGCGTTCAACATCACGATCGAGGACCAGCAGGTCATCCAGTCGTGGATCCAGCAGTCGGGGAAGGACCGGAACTTCTGGATCTCCGGGGACGACGTGGGCTACGAGCTGGGCCAGCTCCGTGTCGACTACAACAGCTTCTTCTCCTTCACCTGCGGCGCCCGCTTCGTGCGCGACATCTGGGAGAACGTTCCACAAGATACGCTCCACCCGGTCGTCTCGGGCGTCCTGGGGAGCCCCACCGCGGGCCGGTCGATGCGCATCAACGGAGACTGCCCGCTCATCGGCCGCTTCGACATGCTGCAGACGTCCGCCTCGGCCCAGACGAACGGAAAGTCGGGCATCATCCTCAAGTACCCGAACAACCAGCCGGCGGCCACGCGCTATGCGACGAAGTATTCTCCCGTCGGGCTCGACAGCGCGCGCGCCGTCTTCATGGGCTTCAGCTTCAACTCCATCGAAGAGGGCGGCGAGCGGATCCAGCTCATGAAGAACATCGTGAACAACTATTTCAAGGAGAACGCCTGCTATGCCGCGACGGCCGTGGAGGAGTCGGATGTCTCCGCCTCGCCGCGCTACCGGAGCGAGCTCTTCCAGAACGCCCCGAACCCCTTCAATCCCGAGACCACGATCCGCTACGCGGTCTCGCAGCGGGGGGCCGTCACGATCGACATCTTCAACGTGAACGGCGCGCGCGTGAGGACGCTCGTCGAGCGGGCTCACGATCCCGGCTTCTATTCGATCCGCTGGAACGGCACGGACGATTCCGGGCGGCACGTGGCGAGCGGCGTCTACTTCTACCAGTTGCGCACGCCCGGCTTCGCCGATTCGAAGAAGCTGATCCTGCTCAAGTAACTCCGACGGCGCCTTCGGACGTCCCGCTCTCGGTTCGAACGAACGGCCCGCGACCTCCGCGGGCCGTTTCGCGGCGGGGCGACGCGCGTACGCGATCTCCATGGCGCCGATCGTCGCGGCGCTGGCGTCGTCCAGCCTGCCGACGCTCACCAGCCAGTTTCCGCGCCGGACGGCGAGCGCGACGCCGACTCGGGCCGGCGCGCTCCCACGCCCGACGCGCAGCCGCGCCGCCGCACCGAGCGGAATCTCCACGCTGACGCGGGGGCTATTCTCCCCTCGGATTCCCCACCGGTCGGCCGCGGCGAGCCGCAGTCCTCCCGAGGCGATCGACGCACGGAGTTCCAGTTCCGGCCTCGCGTCGAGCGCCGCCAGCCCCTCGCTCCGCGCGGCCCGCGCGGCGATCGCGTCGATCGTCCCCTCGCAGGTGCCGCGGCGCCAGCGCCCCGCCACGCCGACGTCCAGCGCCCACCCTCCGCGCGACGGCGAGTCGGGGAGGAGCAGGTCGAGGCGCTCCAACCCGGCGCGCAGCGACACGGCGCGGGCACGCCGCTCGG
>JANOOP010000063.1:0-2402 GCA_031421415.1 Candidatus Eiseniibacteriota bacterium | reverse complement strand
ACCGCCGGGAACGCCGCGGCGGGACTGACGCCCCCGTGGAGGAATTCGTGCTGGTCCGGAGTCCGCTTCAAAGGGAATCGGTTCGCCCGATCGTGCGCGTGATCCGCCTGGCGGTGATGGCCGCGGTGCTGGCGGTGATGGCCGCGGCGCTGGCGGCGGTGGCGTGCGGCGCCGGCGGCTGCAGCAAGAAACCCGCCCCTCCGAGCAAGGTCGACAAAACTCTCTTCAAGAACATCGCCAGGGCGCAGGCCCGGGCCGACGAGGTGTTCAACGGCCGGGACACGATGAAGATCGCGCGCGGCAAATGGACGACCCCGGGAAGCGCGGCCGGCTACGAGGCCTACCGGGCCGGCGAAGTCTTCCGCTTCATCGAGGAGCGCGAGGACCGCGGCGAGTTCGGGTCGAGCGACAATCGCTACTACTACGACGAGACCGGAATCATCTTCTTCTACGAGGACCGGGGCGAGGAGAAGGAACCGCGCGGCTCCCTTCCCCCGATGTCGCGCCTGGTCCAGCGGACGCTGATGTTCGGCGACAGCGGGCAAGCCGTCTGGGGCCGCCGCCTCGTCGACGGCGCATCGGGCCAGGTGCCCGACTCGCAGATCGTTGCGATCGGCGGCCGGGCGACCGGCCTCCTGGCTCACCTGAAGGGAATGATGCCGTGAAAGGGCGCGCTTGAGCGGGCGCGTCCGCGGAGAGATCCCCGACGCCGGCCGCCGATGCGCTCGCGCGGTGGCCTCCACGACGCTCCTCCTGCTGACCCTCGTCACCGTCGCCGGCTGCGCCATCCGCGTTCCCCGGTCGCTCACGGTCTCCATCCCGGGCCCCGCCGGACGGCTGGAGGGCGCCCTCTTCCTTCCCGACGGTCCGGGACCGCATCCCGCGATCGTCCTGGTCCACGGGTCGCGGCACGATAGCCGGCTCGACTACGTTCACGAAGCCCGCTTCTTCGCGACGCACGGCATCGCGGTCCTCGCCTACGACAAGCGCGGAACCGGCGGCTCGGAGGGCGTGCTGGAGGAGGCCAACTTCGATTTCCTGGCGCACGACGCGATCGCGGCGGCGCGCTACCTTCGCGCGCGCCCGGAAGTCGATTCGACGCGCGTCGGCCTCTGGGGCATCGGCGAGGGAGGATGGATCGCCCCCCTTGCCGCGGCGCACGACAGCGCGATCGCCTTCGTAATCGTCGTCTCCGCCCCCGTCGTCTCGCCGCTGGAGCAGCTCGCCTACCAGCGGTCGGAGCAGCTTGTGGCGCGCGGAGTGACGCGGCACGATGCCGAAGCGGTGGCGCGGTTGCGCCGGCGGATCTGGGAGTACTGGCTGGCGCCGGCGGGCACCGGTTCGGCGTCGAGCGATTCCCTCCGCCGCGCGTTCGATTCGGCGCGCAAGCGGGCCTGGTTCGCCGAGGCGGTGGAGGCGCGCGACCTGCCGGAGGTGCTGATCCCGGACGAGGGAATGGGGAGCGTAAATCACCCCGCGCGGTGGTGGCTGGCGAAGGACATGCCGTCGTTCTGGTCGCTGCGGCACGACCCGATCGAAATCTTGAAATGCGTACGCGTTCCGATTCTGGCGATGTACGGGGATAAGGACCGCGACGTGCCGGTCGTGGAGAGCGTGGTCAATTTCCAGGCGGCGGTGGGACGCGGCTACAACCGGCGGGGGATCGCCTATTCATTCCGCGGCGCCGACCACTCCCTGAACGTGCGGAGCGGGCTCGGCCTTCTCGCGAAGATCGGGCCCGCTCCGGGCTATCGTGACACGGTGCTGGCGTGGATGGGGCGCGTCGCCGGCTCGCGCCCAGCGGCCGCTACCGTTTCAGGACCGGCTTCCTCGAATCGCTGAACTCCGGCGCCTGTCCTGCGGGAGGCCGGCAGCCGGTACAAGAAAAAGGCCCCCCGCTTTCACGGAGGGCCTTCTCTAAGAACTCCCGGCGGCGTCCTACTCTCCCACACGGTCTCCCGTGCAGTACCATCGGCGCTGGAGGGCTTAACTTCTCTGTTCGGAATGGGAAGAGGTGTTTCCCCTCCGCCATAGCCACCGGAAACCTACGGCGTCGCGAGCCTTGCGGCTCACGGCGCTATGTCCTGACAACTGAAACGAACGACGGTTCGCTTACCATCATACATCTGAATACCGGTCAAGCCGCACGGGCGATTAGTACCGGTCGGCTGAACACGTTGCCGTGCTTACACCTCCGGCCTATCAACCTCGTAATCTCCGAGGGCCCTTTAGCTAGCTTATGCTAGGGGATATCTCATCTTGGGGCGAGTTTCGCGCTTAGATGCTTTCAGCGCTTATCTCATCCGGACGTAGCTACTCCGCCATACCGTTGGCACGATAACGGATACACTAGAGGTCCGTCCAACCCGGTCCTCTCGTACTAGGGTCAGCTCCCCTCAAAT
>JANOOP010000062.1:0-7249 GCA_031421415.1 Candidatus Eiseniibacteriota bacterium | reverse complement strand
CACGCCCTCGGCGACGCGCTTCAGGAGCGGTCCGTGGCACGACTGGCAGAGCTGCGGCACCGGCTTCGACAAGAGCGCCGGCTCGGTGCTCTCGTGCGGCTGATGGCACTCCATGCAGTCTCCGGCGGCCGCCGGTGGGTGCGCGTGCGACCGGCCGGCATCGGCTACGACGGCGGCGTGACACTTCACGCAGAGCCGCTTCGGCGTGTCGGCAAGGAGCGACGGGCTGTCCGAGGCATGCGGCGAGTGGCAGGCGATGCATTCTCCCTTGGCGGCCGGCGGATGGACCTTGGAGGCCGGGGTGCCGCGCTTCGGGATGTCGTGGCAACTGGCGCAGAGCGTCCCGATCGGCTTCGCCAGCGACGTGGCGCTGGCGGGGACCCCCTTGGCGTGGCACTTCGTGCATTCCTTCTCCGCGAACCCGGGGTGCGTCTTTGCCGCCAGGAGCCCCTTGTGGGGAGAGGCGTGCGCCGTGTGGCAGGAGAGGCAGTTCACGCCGGCCAGCGACGCGCCCCCGTGCGCGGTGGAGAGATCCTTGTCGGCGAGGTCGTGGCAATCGGCGCAGAGCGCGGGGACCGTGTTCACCAGCGCCGGCGCCGCCTTGCCGCCATGCGGATCGTGGCAGGTGAGGCACTCCTGCTCCGCGACCGGCGGGTGGACCTCCGGGCCCTCCTTGCCGATGCCCTCGTGACACGACATGCAGAGCGCGCTCGGCTTACCCTTCAGCAGCTTGTCGAGCTTCGCTCCGTGCGGCTCGTGGCACGACGCGCACATCCCCTTCGCCGCGGCTGTGTGGGCGCCGGCGCTCTTGATCTTGGCCGCGATGTCGGCGTGGCACTTGGTGCAGAGATCGGTGGTCTTCGAGACAAGCAACGCCTTCGTCTGGCCGCCGTGCGGGGCATGGCAGGTGAGGCACTCGCCCTTCTTCACCGGATCGTGCGGGAACGGCTGCTGCGCCTCCCGCATCGCCTGCGGATGGCACGCGGAGCAGACCTCGACCGCCTTGTCGCGCAGCATCGCCGGTTCGGTCGACTGGTGCGGATCGTGGCAGGCCTGGCAATTGCCCGAGCGGAACGGCGGGTGGACCTCCAGGCCGGCCAGCTTCTGCTCCAGCGCCGAATGGCAGGGCCGGCAGACGTCGCGCGCGGGCTTTACCAGCAGTCCCGGCTGTTCGGAGGCGTGCGGTTCGTGGCAGCGGAGGCAGTCCTTCTTTCCGGCGGGCGGATGGACGCCGGCGGCCGCGCCGATCTTCTTTGCGATCGGATCGTGGCACGCGAGGCACATCGAACCGTCGGCGGATTTGGCCAGCTTCTCGTTGTCGCTCCCGTGCGGCTCATGGCAGGAGGCGCATTTTCCGAGCGTGAAGGCCTTGTGCTGGACCGGTTTCGACTTCACGCCGGCCACCTCGTCGTGGCAGTCGGCGCAGAGCGCGTCGGGCTTCTTCTTGAGCAGCGCCTTCTCCGTTCCGCGATGTGGATCGTGGCAGGCCAGGCATTCGCCCTCTTCGGCGGGCGAATGCTTGTGCGCCTTCGCCGTCTGCTCGCCGATCTCCTCGTGGCATTCCATGCAGAGCTTGGGGACGGCCGCGGTCAGCTTGGGCGTCGCCGTGGCGCCCTCCATCACGTGGCAGGCAGCGCAGTCTCCCTCCGCCACCGGCGGATGGGCGTTCCGGCGCAGGAGTTTCGCCTTCGGAGAGGCGTGCGGTTCGTGGCAGTCGAGGCAGGCGAGCCCGGCCGCCGGCGACTTGGCGTGCTTCGTCACCATGGTGGCGGGCGTGTGGCAAGAGGCGCAGAGCGCATCGCCCTTCTGGCGCACCAGCCCGGGATTCACCGAGCCGTGCGCGTCGTGGCAGGCGGAGCACTCTCCCTTGGCGAAGACGGCGTGGACGTGTGTTTCCTTCGCGGCCTCGGCGGTTCCCTTGTGGCACTTGTAGCAGGAGGCCTCGGGGCCGCCGTCGCGGACCAGGGCCGCCTGGTTCGAGGCGTGCGGATCGTGGCATCCGAGGCAATCGCCCTTGGCGAACGCCTCGTGCTGATGCTGCGGGACGGTCTCCTTTGTGTTTTTGTGGCAATCGAAGCAGAGTTCGGGGAGCTTCTTCTGCAAGATCAGGGTCTGCTTGAAACCGTGGCTCTGATGGCAGGAGTAGCAGTCGTTCTTCGCCACGGGCGCGTGGACGACCTTCTTCTGATACTCCTGCTTCGAAGTCTTGTGGCAGTCGTAGCAGGCGCGTTGCGGTTTCTCGCTCTTCTTCGGTTTGGCCGCCTCGGAAGGAGAGGCGACGAGGAAGAGAATGGCCACAGCCACGGCCATCGCGGCGAGCGCGCGAGGCCGGAGCGAGCGCCGATGCGGAATCACGGCTTCGTACCGGTCTGAGCCGCCGGCTTCTCCACGCGGGTCGTGTCGGCCACGACGGGCGGGGCGCCGACGAAGTCGATCCGCACGATCTTGAACGCGAGCATCGACTTCCTTCCGAAGTGGGGCGGGAGATTCAGGAAGGCCCACGTGGTGTCCTGTGGAACCTTCTTCTCCCGGACGATGATCTGAAAGGCCGGGTTCTTAGGCTCGTTCGACCGGGAGATTACCTTGCCGGTCTTCAACTCCATGGCGAAGTCGGGGACGTAGCGGATGACGCGAGCGGAGAAATCGGAATCGCCGACGGGGAACTCCTTCTGGAGCGTCACCGTCTGCACGTCGGAGAAGTTCTTGAAGATTCGGTGGCGCATCGCCAGCGTCACTGTCTTCACCGGGGCCGCGTGGGAGGCGATCGGGGCCGTCGCCGGCTTGGCGCCGATCGTCCCCGAGAGGAACAGGAGCAGCATGGCCCCCGCCAACCGCTGGACCGAACTCGAATCCCTTCCCATCCTCACTTCGTTCACCGCGCCTCCACGTTGGTTGCCGCCCGCTTTCGCCAGGCATCGCCTGCCGCGCGAAAGGGGCGGAGCATGTCGTCCGCGAGCTTCGTGAGCAGCCGTTCGGCGCTTCGCTCGCGGCCCCATCCAAATACCGTTTCCCGATCGTCTCCCGTCACGACGTGCGCTCGGGCCCAGACGATCCGGGCGTTCGTCACGTCCACCATCCGGAGCGACGCGCCGGCCGAGGGGATGTCCCCGTCGTATGTTCGAATCGTTCCGGCCTCCAGCACGCTCCCCAGGAGGACGTAGCGCACCTGGAGCGACTCCCCGAGCGCCGCGAGCTGATCGCGGGTAGGGGCGCCGGTGGCCCTGATTCGCAGCACTTCGATCGTCGCCTCCACCTGGCCGAGGTCGACGACCTCGACCGCATCGGTGCTCACCAGTGCCGCCAAGAAAGCCTGGGTGAAGAAGCGTCCCTGCTCCTCGCGTCCCGATAGATTCTCGAACGGAAGCAGGGCGACACGTGGATGGTCCATCGGGACCGCCCCGCCGTGCGACCGTGGGGGGGTGCTTCCGGCGCACCCTCCGGCGAGGAGCGAAATCCCCCACGCGAGGGCCAAGAGCCGCGGAGCGCGCGGCCGGATGAAGTCGCGCATCGTCAGAAGGCCTCGCGCTCGATGTGATGCACCAGATCGCGCGTCGCGTCCTGGATGAGCTGCCCATGCGTTCGCTCGCCTCCGCCGAAAAGCGGAACGCGCCCTTTTCCGCGCCGCACCACGGAACCGCGCCAGACGACGTTGTTGGTGGCGACGTCGATCAATTCAGCGTCGAACGCGAGGATCGGGATGTCGGTGGTGCCGCTCCGCTGCATCGCGTACTCGGTGACCGTGCCGCGCAGCACGCCGGTGACCTGGATCTGCGAGGCGGCATCCTTCACCTTGGTGGGATCGTAGACCCCCTCGAATCCGGGATTACCGCCGATCTTGTCGAGGACCGCGGCGAATTCGTTCTGATCGACGATCTCGTAGTGTTCCGTCATCACCAGCTCGGTCATGAAGGAACGCGTCACCCGCTCGCCCGCGAATCGCTCGTTCGTCAAATTTCGAAATGGAATGACCGCGATCTTCTTGTAGTAGGTGAGATCGGCCTGGGAATTGACGTAGAGGCGTGGTCCCGACGCACAGCCGGCGGCGGCGAGGAGAAGCGCCACCAGCGCCGCGCGACGGGCCCGGATCGGGAGCGTGAATCTCATGGGCTACCTCCGGACATTCCGAGTCACGGTGGCATCCCACTGCCGCACGTGCGTCGGCTGTCCGGGATCCACGTCGTTGACGGAGACCTGCACGCGCCATTCGCGCGCGATCGATGTGAGAAGCCGCAAGCCGTAGACCTCGCGCCCCTCGATCGATTGGGTGGAGGCGCTGAACTGGCTCCGGTCGCTTCGCGAATACGTTCCGCTCAGCTGGAACGATCCGGTCGGGAACCATTGGGCCGTGGCCTGGCGCGTGCGGAGCGACGGCTCGTTCGCGTTCAGGCCGCGGGCGCGGCTAAGGTTGCCAGAAAACGCGACCGACGGCATGGGGTTCCAGCGGCCGTCCCAGGTGTCGCTGTGGGACCTCGCCTGAGGGTCGAAGAGGCTCTCCCCGGTGCGATAGGCGTTCCGGGAGTAGCCGACGGTGATCGGCCGGAGCGGAGTCGCGAGGAAGCCGAGGCTCGTCTGAGACGTGACTTGGGTCATGGCGCCGGAGGTGTCGACCACGGCGGAACTCGCCCGCGCCGCGGTCACCTGGCTCTGGGCATGGATGTCGAGACCGCGTGCCAGCCGCATGCGGGTCATCAGCGAGGCCGCGTCGACCGGTCGCGACGTTTCTCCGGGAAGCCAGTTGTAGGAGCGCGCGAGGTTCGCGCCGCCCGACCACCCGGAACGAATCGTTCCCTGGGCCGCGGAGGAGAGGACGAGGTAGCGCTCGATCTCTTGACGGTCCGCGATCCGCGCCGTGCGGAGCCCGCCGCCTCCCGAGAAGGTCACGGCCGGCTTCGGCCGGTAGGAGAGGAGCAGCGTTCCGTCGTGGTCATCCAACTTGTTCGTCCTGACGTTGCGCGCGGCGGAATGCCGGTAGTTGTAGGTCAGGCCGGCGTCGGCACGCCTCGAAAAGCGATGGGAGCCGCTGAGCGTCGCCGACCGGCCGGCCGACGCGGTGGTCGGCCCCGTCTCCGAATGCCGCCGGCCTTCCTGAAATTCGAAGCTGGTGCCCGCGGCGCTGCTCTTCCGCGCGACGTTCCAGGCGCCGCCGCCTGTCCAGTTCACCTGGCTGATGCGGTTCTTGTCGTCGAGGTCGGTGGATCGGACCTGACTGTTCCAGCCGGCGTGGAGGCCGATGGGACCGAAATCGTACCGGGCGTTGATCGTCCCGGTCCGCGCGGTCGTTGCCGGAGTGAGGCCGACCGCGAGCTGGCGTCGCCGGACAAAGGTTCCGTTCAACTGGGGAAGATCGGGTCGGCGAAGATAGGCGCTCACGGTGGTCTCGCGCTGCCGCGTCGTCACGCCCTGAGCGTCGGTGACGCGGAGCGGGCGATACGAGGTGGTGGCGCCGAAGTCGCGATGCGCGAACCGGGCCGCGCCCCTCGGATTGATCTGCCGGTCGGGACGGTCGACGTAGGAGAGATCGTTCCACTCCCCCTGGACCGTGATGTCGTACTCGTTGCGGATCTTCGTGCCGTAGTCGAGGTGAACGGTGCGGAGCCACCACTCGAGATCGGTTCCCCTGCCGCCACGCTGGTCCTGACTCTGATACTGGACCTGGGCGTAGCCCCGAAGCGTCTGCGCGCGGACGGCGGAGGGAATCGACGCGATCAGGAGCGCGGCCGCCAGAACGAGCGAAACGCTCCGCGCGCGCGCGCTTCGCCGCCGCCCTGGATCCTCATCGCGCATAGTTCACCGTGTAGGACTCCGAACCGTGGCAGGTCGGGGCGCAGGTTCCGCCCGTCGCGGTCACCGTGATCGACCGGAGTCCCGGGGACCGCCCGGTCACGAGAAGGTGAGGGAGCGTCGTCGATCCGTGCGTCGTGTGGCAGGCGTAGCAGGGGACTCGCTTCCCGTCGACATGCTCGGCGTGTCCCTTGTTCGCGCCCGGACTGTTGAACCGCGAATTCTCCCGCGTCGTGGAGGGCGAGGATTCGTTCGCGTAGACGTCGTAGGCGTGGCAGGCGAAGCAGCTCTCGTCGGGAAGCAGCGTCCGCCGGTCGGAGGAGGCGGTGTAGGGCTGCTTCAGGAGATAACGATAGCTTGAGCCGTGCGGCCCCTCGGTCGCGCCGACGTCGCTCCCGTGACAGGAAACGCAGAGCGTGGTGGAGGAAGGGCTCCAAACGGCCGTGAAGGCGCCGAGGCGGATCGTCGGGTTTCGCCCCGGCGCCTCGACCGGGTGGTACGACGGATTCGCAGGGTTCAGCACGCGCGCCAGGTCGGTCTGCCCGGTCGGCTGCTGGGTCCATGAGGAGTGGCACTTGAAGCAGAGCTCATATTCCGCCAGCGCCGGACTCAGCGTGTCGGCCGCGGCGACGAAGGTGAACGTCGGTAGGGATCCCGGGCCGCCGTTCTGGACACGGACGCGGCTCACGCCGAGGTTTCGCTTCGAGATGTCGGAGCCGAACGGCGGGCCGGCCGGATCGTGATAGGCGAGGTGCGAGTTGTGGCAATCCTCGCACTCGGCGTGGCGTCGGTTGAGCGGCGCGGCGCCGAAATCGGTCGGGAGCGATTCGGTCGGTCCCGTGTGGAGTCCCGCGAGCGACCCGGTCGGGTGGCGATAGGTTCGGAGGAACTCGCTCCGGATATCGGTCTGGGCCGGCGACCCGTCGTGACAGGTGAAGCAGAGCGCCTCCTCCCGCGCGAGAGCCAACCGCGGAATCTCCCCCTGCCCATCGGACCGCCCATGCGGATCGTGGCAGTTGAGGCACTTGCCGGCCGCGCCCGGTTCCGTGCGCGTGGGGGGCGTCGGCCCCGGCCAGATGGCGCTCCCGCTCGATCCGTGCGAACTCCTGGAATAGACGAGGGGTCCCGGGTAGGAGCCGCCCGACCACGGGATCGTGTGGCACCGGTCGCAGAGGGAATTGTCGTCGGGTCCGACGAGGGCGTGGAGCTCGGGGAGTTCACCGGGCTCGCCGTGGGCGACGTGGCAGGCATCGCACGCGCCCGCGTGGGGGCCAGTTGCGAGGAGCTTCGTGATCTCGGCGCTGCTCCGTTGGGGGCCCGGGCCCGCCCCGAGCACACCAGCCCCGAGCGCGAGGAGTGCGAGGAGGTGGGGCAGGGAAGCGGCGCCGGCGCCGTGGCGCGCCGCCCGTGTTGTCTTCGGTCTCATTCGGCACCACCGTCCCACTCGCCGCGACGCGAGGGACTGAAG
>JANOOP010000061.1:0-14652 GCA_031421415.1 Candidatus Eiseniibacteriota bacterium | reverse complement strand
GCGGCGCTGGGCGGCGACGTTCGACTGGGAGACCTGCTACCGGGAGAGCCGTGCCTGCTTCGCTCGCGCGGCGACGACGCGAGGAGACGCCGCGTGACACCGCGCTGGCGCGAGCTGTTCCACCGCTACAAGTTCGCCCTCGTGGCGGTGAAGCTGGCCGTCTCCATCGCGCTCTTCGCCTACGTCGTGGCCAAGGTGTCGCCCGGCAACGTCTGGGCCGTGGTCCGCCGCGCGAACCCGGCCTACCTGGGAGCGGCGGCGGCGCTCTTCCTTTCCTCGAACCTCGTCGGGTCGTGGCTCTGGGCGCGCCTCCTCCGCGCGCAGGGGGTCACGATTCCGTACCACAAGGCGGCCGCGTATTACTTCGTCGGTCTCTTCTTCAACAACTTCCTCCCGTCGAACATCGGGGGCGACATCGCCCGAATCAGCGACGCCTCGAAATACGCGACGAACGTCAGCTCGGTCTTCTCCGCCACGCTGATGGACCGGCTCCTCGGCGTGCTGGCGATCTCCTTTCTGGCGGTCATCGCCTCCTTCGCTTCCCTCGACCGATTCCATCTCTACGCCATCTATGGGGGGATCGTCCTCGTCTTCCTCACGGCGCTGGCGCTCTTTCTGAGCATCTTCCACCGGGGGGTCCTGAAGGCCTTCGAATGGCCCTTCCGCGTGCTCGGGCTTCGCAAGGTGGAGGCGGCGATCGGGCGCCTCCTCGACGACCTGCACGGGTTCCGGAACGAGAAGGCGGCGCTCCGTGCCGCCTTCCTGGCCACGTCCATCGTCCAGATCAGCCGGATCTACGTTCACTACCTCGTCGGCCTTTCTCTGGGAGTCCGGCTCGAGGCGGGGTACTATTTCCTCTTCGTGCCCGTTTTGGCCGCCCTGGTCTCGCTTCCGATTTCGATTAACGGACTCGGGATCCGGGAGGGGGCCTCGGTGGTTCTATTTCAGATGGCGGGGCTGACGCGGGAGCAGGCGTTCACCATCCCGTTCGTCACCTATCTCATGTCGGTCTTCATCAGCCTTCTCGGCGGGTTCATCTTCGTCACGCGGTCGCCGCGCCGCGCCCTGGCTCGCAAGCTGGAGGCGCGGCGGGAGAAGCGGGCGGGGGGAACCGGTTCCATCGGTAGGGAGGACTCTCGGTGAATTCATGGAAGCGGTGGCACGCGTTCTTCGGCGTGCTCGCCTTCGCGGTGCCGCTCTTCGTCTTCGTCCGCACGCTGACCGTCACCGTCCCGTTCTGGGATTCGGGCGAGTACATCGCGACCTCCCGGATCCTGGGGCTCCCGCACCCGCCGGGGAACCCCATCTACACGATGCTCGGCCGAATCATCGGCCTCATCCCGATCGCGAGCATCGCCCAGCGCGTCAATTTCATGAGCGCCCTCGCCTCGGCGCTGACCTGCTTCTTCACGTACCTCATCGTGGTTCGCGCGCTCCGGCGCACGTTCGAGGGCAAGTTCGAGTCGGGCGCGACCTGGCTCGCCTGTCTGGTCGGGGGACTGACAGCATCGTTCTTCGTCGCGTTCTCCTCGTCGTTCTGGGACAGCGCCATCGAGGCGGAGGTCTACTCCCTCTCGTCGGCCCTCATCGCCTTCACGATGTGGCTGGCGTTCCGCTGGTGGGATCGTCTCGATCAGCCGGGAAACGACAAACTCCTGGTCCTGATCGCCTACGTCCTCGCCGTCTCCACGGGAGTTCATCTCGGGACGATTCTCGTGGCGCCGGGACTTCTCCTCCTGCTGGCGCTCATCCGCCCCCACTATTTCAAGTCGGGCCGCTTCTGGGCGTCGGCGCTCCTCATGCTCGGCACGCTCGCCTTGCTGGGAATCGCGGAGCGCGCCGCGTGGCAACCGCCGCCGATCGTGATCGTTCTCCTCATCGGGGGGATCGCCGCCTTCCTGATTTCGCGCCGCGACCGGCTGGTGCGCGACAATCTGGCGACCTGGTGGGCCCTGGCGGTTCTGGTCGGGTTCTCGGTGCAACTCTTCCTCTGGATCCGAAGCCAGCAGATGCCGGCGATCAACGAGGGGATGCCGGCCACCTTCGAGGCCTGGAAGGACTACCTCCTGCGAAAGCAGTACGGCCCCTCCAATCCGTTCGACCGCCGCGCCGACGTCTGGTATCAGATCACGCACATGTACGGCCGGTACATCGCGGAGCAGTGGCGGATCCTCGACCGGATCGGATCGCTCGATCTCCAGTCGTTCTGGGTGAAGATCGTGAACATGCTCCCCCTCGCGCTCGCGTTCCTGGGCGCGTGGTGGAACGCGCGGCGAGACAAGAAGACGTTCGGGTTCTTCCTGGCGCAGAACCTCATCATGGGTCCCTTCCTGATCTTCTATCTCAACTTCACCGACCACGAAGTGCGCGAGCGCGACTACTTCTTCACCAACTCGTATCACTTCATCGCCATCTGGATCGGAATGGGGGCGGCCGCCCTCCTGCACGCCGTCTCGGAGGCGATCGCGCCGTCCGCGGCCAGGGGGCCGGCCCCGTCCGGCGCCACCGCGGATTCGGCCCCGCTGCCGGCCGCGCCGGCCGTGGCGTGGATCGTCGCGATCGCGCTCGTCGGCTTCTCGGCCCTTCCCGCGCGCGCCGGATGGTTCGAGCACGACCGATCGAACTTCTGGATCGCGCAAAACTACGCCTACAACATGCTCGCGCCGCTGGAACCGAACGCGATCGTGATGACGAACGGGGACAACGACACCTTCCCGCTCTGGTACATCCAGGAGGTGGAAGGCTTCCGGAAGGACGTCCGGGTCGTGAACATGAGCCTCCTGAACACGCCCTGGTACATCCTGCAGCTGAAGAACCTCGAGCCGAAGGTCCCGTTCTCCTACACCGACAAGGAGATCGAGAAGCTCTATCCCTATCAGGACGAGAAGACGGGACAGGTCGTCTGGGTGAAGGATCTCGCCGTGAAGGACATGATCGCGGCAAACGACTGGAAGAAGCCCGTCTACCTGGCCGTCACCGTTCCCGATCAGTTGGGGATGGAGCGCCAGCTGACCCTGGAGGGGCTCGTCTACCGGATATCCCCCCAGCCCGCCACGCGCGAGATCGACCTCGAGCGGACGATGAAGAACCTGTACGAGGTATTCAAGTACCGCGGACTCCTCGATGCGAACCGGAATTTCGACGCGTCGGTCTACAAGGACGAGAACGCGATGCGCCTGGTGCAGAACTATTCGGCGGCGCACGTCCAGGCGGCCTACCAGCTGCAGCTGCTCCGCCGTGTTCCGGAAGCGATCACGGTTCTCGAGGACGCACGGAAGATCTCGCCCGACTTTCCCGGACTGATCGAGGCGCTCGGACGCCTCTACGACCAGGCCGGAGACGCGGCGAAGGCGGAGGCCCTCTACCGGGAGGGTCTGCAACGCTTCCCAAACTCGCCCGAGCTGTACTACCACCTCGGGACACTGGCGTACCGGCGCGGTTCGGTGGATGAGGCGGTGCAGCATCTGCGCCGCGCGACCCAGCTGAGCCAGCAGTATTTCGACTGGTTCAGCGCCCTCTTCACCGTGCTCTGGCAGTCGGGGCAGAAGGCGGAGGCGATCGAGGTGCTTCGCACCTGGCTGCGCGCCCATCCGGAGGACCAGCAGACGGCGGAGGAGATCGGGCGGTTCGAGGATTCGCTCCGGACCGAGGCCTCTCTCCTGGAGGATCGACTCCGGCCCTCGGGCTCGCGGGCCGGGGTTCGTTGAGAGGCCCATGCGCGCGCTCGTGACGGGGGCGGCCGGATTCATCGGCTCCTCGCTCGTCGACGCCCTGCTCGACGCCGGGGCGGAGGTGGTTGGCGTCGATGCCTTCACCGGCAACTACGACGTGGCCCGGAAACGCGCCAATCTGGAGGGCGCGCTCCACCGGCACGGGTTCCGCCTCGTGGAGGCCGATCTGCGCCACGCGGAGCTGGAGCCGCTCGTGAAGGGCGCGACGCACGTCGTGCATCTCGCCGCGCTTCCCGGCGTGAGGGCCAGCTGGGGCGAGGCGTTCCGCGACTACGCCGAGCACAACGTCGTCGGCACGCAGCGTCTGCTGGAGGCGGTACGTGCCGCGGGCGGCGTCGGGCGCCTGGTGGCGGCGTCGAGCAGCAGCATTTATGGAATGCCCCGGCGCTTCCCGACGCCCGAGGACGAGCCGCCGCGCCCGCTCTCGCCCTACGGCGTGACGAAGGTGGCGACCGAGTCTCTCTTGCAATCCTATCGCGCGTCGTTCGGCATCCCCGCGGTGGCGCTTCGCTACTTCACCGTCTACGGACCCCGCCAGCGCCCCGACATGGGAATCCATCGCTTCTTCGAGGCGGCGCGCGGCGGGACGCCGGTGACGGTTTTCGGCGACGGCAACCAGACGCGCGATTTCACGTTCGTGGACGACGCGGTTCGCGCCACCATCGCCGCGATGACGCAGCCCGTTCCCGAGGCGGCGTACAATGTCGGCGGCGGCCATCGGGTGACACTCGGCGGCCTCCTCGATTCGATCGCGGAGGTGTCGGGCCGGCCGCTCGCGCGCCGCCACGTGGAACCGCAGGCGGGCGATCCGCGCGACACCTCGGCCGACACCGCGCTCGCGCGGCGGGATCTCGGATACGCGCCGGCGACGGCGCTTCTCGAAGGACTTCGGAGGCAATGGGAATGGCAGCGGAATCTGACGGCGGCCCCGGCGTGAGCGCCCCCGATCTCACCGTCCTCATCCCCGCCTACAACGAGGCGGACAATCTCCGCCCGCTCCTCGAGAAGCTGGTGAAGGACGTCGCCCCGCTCGGGCTCTCCATGGAGATCGTGGTCCTCGACGACGGCTCCACCGACGGCACGCTGGAGGCGGCGCGCGCCCTTCGCGGCGTCATCCCGGGACTTCACGTCGTCTCCTTCCGCCGCAATTTCGGAAAGTCGGCCGCGCTCTCCGTCGGCTTCCGGGAGGCGCGCGGCCGCTTCGTCGTCACCATGGACGCCGATCTCCAGGACGACTCGGCCGAGATCGGCCCGCTCCTCGGCAAGCTCGACGAGGGCTACGACCTCGTTTCCGGCTGGAAGCAGAAGCGGCAGGATCCAATCTCGAAGACCATTCCCTCGAAGTTCTTCAACCGTGTCACCGCGATGATGACCGGCGTGTCGCTCCACGACATGAACTGCGGCCTCAAGGCCTATCGCGCCGACGTCGTGAAGTGCGTGAAGCTGCGGGGGGAACTCCACCGCTTCATTCCGGTGCTCGCGCACTGGAACGGATTCCGCGTCACCGAGATCCGGACGGTCCATCATCCGCGTCTCCACGGATCGACGAAGTTCGGGGCGTCCCGCTTCGTGAATGGATTCCTCGATCTCCTCGCGGTCATGTTCATGACGACCCAGAGCACGCGGCCGCTCCACCTCTTCGGCCGGCTCGGGATCTTCGTGGCCTTCCTGGGCGGCTGCGCCACGCTCTGGGCCTCCCTGCCGTGGTTCCTGGGAGAGGGATTGCGCCTCCGGCCGATGCTCGTCTTCGGACTCGTCCTCATCGTGCTGGGGATCCAGTTCCTCTCGCTCGGCTTCCTCGGCGAGCTGATCGCCGGCACGCGCGCCCAGGATCCCGACTATCCGGTTCGGGAGCGCTTCTAGCGCTCCGGCGCCCGCGCATGGCGTCGGCCCCCGCTTCGAGATCGCGTCCATGAAGATCGCGCTTCTCGGTCCGACCTACCCGCACCGCGGCGGGATCGCGCACTACACCACGCTCCTCTCCCGCGCCCTCGCGGAGCGGATCGGCGTCGCGTCGCTCTCCATGATCTCGTTCCGACGCCTCTATCCCGGGTTTCTCTTTCCGGGTAAGACCCAGTTCGACGCGAGCGGCGAGGCGCTGAAACCTCCGGTCGAGCCGGAGGCGACGCTCGACAGCGTCGGGCCGCCCTCGTGGTTCGCCGCGGGACGGCGGCTCCGCGCCCTGAAGCCCGATCTCCTCGTGGTTCCGTGGTGGCATCCCTTCTTCGGCCCCTCCCTCGGCACGGCGGCGCGGGCGGCGCGGCCGCGAGGTACGACGGGGCCGAAGCGGATCTTCCTCTGCCACAACGTCGAGCCGCACGAGGCCACACCGCTCGATCGCGCCCTCTCCTTCTACGGACTCGGCGCCGCGGACGGCTTCCTGGTTCACGCCCGCGCGGAGGAGGAGCGGCTCCGGTCCCGCGCCCACGGGCGTCCCGTCCGCGTCCATCCGCATCCGACCTACGAGGTCTTCAGCCGCACGTCGCCCGACCGGGAGGCAGCCCGCGCCGCGGTCGGAGCACAAGGGAAGACGATCCTCTTCTTCGGATACGTGCGCCCCTACAAGGGGCTCGCCGATCTCCTGGAGGCGCTCCGCCTGGCGCGGCCCGACTCGTGGGACACGCTCCTCGTGGTCGGGGAGTTCTACGAGCCGCGCGACCGCTACGCCGCGGCGCTCGACGATCCGGCGCTGCGCGGGAAGGTGGTCGTCGTCGACCGCTACGTCGCGAACGAGGAGGTCGCGTCGTACTTCGCCGCGGCCGACGTGGTGGCGCTCCCGTATCGCTCGGCCACCGGTTCGGGGATCGCGCAGGTCGCCTACGGCGCCGGCGTCCCGGTGATCGCGACGCGGACCGGGGGGCTGGAGGAAGTCGTGGAGGAGGGGGCGACGGGCCTCCTCGTCCCGCCCGAGAATCCCGCGGCGCTCGCGCGCGCGCTGGAACGTTACTTCGACGACAACATGGCGGGGCCGCTTCGCGAAGGGGTCGCTCGGGCCCGCGCGCGGTACGGCTGGGGGGCGCTCGTCGACGCGATTCTGGAGCTGGCGGGGGAATGCCGGTGACCGCATCCGTCGCGCCGGTTTGGGCCGTCGTCCTCGCCTTCAATGAACTCGACTACACGCGCGAGTGTCTCCGTTCGCTCCGCGGGCTCGATCCCGCACCCGACCACGTGCTCCTGGTGGACAACGGCTCCGGCGACGGAACGCCCGCGCGCGTGCGCGCCGAGTTTCCGGAGGTGGAGGTGCTGGCGCTGGGCGAGAACCGCTGGTTCGCCGGCGGCGTGAACGCGGGATTCGAGCGGGCGCTGGCGGCCGGCGCCGGATCGGTCCTCCTCCTCAACAACGATCTCGTCCTGGAACGGGGAGCGCTCGGCGTTCTGCGCGTGGCGCTGGAGGCGGACCCCGCGCGCGGCGCGGTGAGCCCGAAGCTCTTCTACTTCGAGCCCCCCGACCGGATATGGTTCGCCGGCGGAATCGTGACGCGCGGCTTCGGCCTCGTCCGCCACCGAGGGGTGAACCGGAAGGACGGCGCCTTCTCCGACCGGGCGTGCGCCATCGACTACGTCTCCGGAGCCGCCGTGCTCCTTCGCCGGGAAACGCTCGACCGAGTGGGCCTCCTCGATCCCGACTACGTCATCTACGTGGAGGACGTCGACTGGTCGGCGCGGGCACGAAAGGCGGGGTACACGCTCTGGTACGAGCCCCAGGCGAGAGGGTGGCACCATGTCTCGGTCACGAGCGGTGGCGGGCTGACTCCCTTGAAGGCGTACTTCCGGCTCCGAAGCGGCGCGCTCTATCTCTCGCGACATGAGCCGGCCGCCGCGCGGCCCCTCGCGTGGCTCGCCTACGGCGCCTGGACCGCCTGGCTCCTCCTGAGGACCGCGTGGGCCCGCGACCTCGATGCGGCGGGCGCGCTGCTCCTGGGGTTCGCCGATTTCACGACGATCCTGCTCGGCGGCCGAGCGCCCGCTCGTAGGCCCGAAGGGTTCGCGAGGCGAGCGCGTCGACGCTGAATCGCGCAGCTCGCTCCCGCCCCCTGGCCTCCAGCTCCCGAAGCGACGCGGGGTCGTCGACGGCGCGCCGGAGCGCGGCGGCCAGCGCCTTCGCGTCGCCCGCGGGGACGACGATCGCGGCATCCCCGACCACCTCCGGGAGCGCCCCCCCATCGGTGGTGATGCAGGGCGTTCCCGACGCGAGCGCGAGGAGCGGCGGAATGCCGAAGCCCTCGTGGCGGGACGGGTAGACGAAGAGGGAAGCCCCGGCGAAGAGCGCGGTGAGATCGGCGTCGGGCACGTAACCGGGAAAGATGGCGTTGACCCGGAGCGTTGCCGCCATCGTCTCGCACGCTTGCTCGTGCTCGTTTCGCCCTCCCGCCAGGACCAGCGTCGGACCGCTCCCGTCCGGGAAGGCCGCGGCCATCGCCGCGAGGAGCGTGAAGAGCCCCTTCCGGGGGTCGAAGCCCCCCATGTAGAGCCAGTACGGATCGCCGAACGTGCGGCGATTTTCCGCCGCCTGGGCCGGGCTCGCGGCCCCGAACCATCGCGGCAACGCGTTTGGAACGACCTCCACCCGGGGCGCCGCGTCGGGAATGCGGTAGGCAATGTCGCGCCGGCTCGCTTCGCTCACGGTGACGATGACCGCCGCGCGCCGCGCCGAGGCGCGGACGGCGCTCCGATAGAGCGCTTGGTGGAGCCAGGCCGGCTTCGGCCACGGCACGTCCCGTGGGAGCCTCCAGGGGATGAGATCGTGGAGCGTGAGGACGCTCGGCATCGGAAGCCCGGTCGGCACCCCGTGGTTCCAGGTCGCGTGGTAGAGATCGGGGCGAGGGTCGAGCGAGGCGAGCAGACGGGGGAGTACCCGGCCTTCCCACCGGATCCGCTGCCCCGTCGGACCCTCGACGCGCACCGGAATGCCCTCGGGGACGCGCCCGGGAGGGACGGGGCGATCGGAAAGCCCGACGTAAGTCACGCCCAGCCGGGGTACTTCTTCAAGGAGCTGCAGGATCTGAAGGCCTACGCCGCCCGCGGATTCGAGGGCCAGCGGCCGGAGGTCGATGGCGACGCGTAGGGAAGCGCTCACGGCGCCACGCTACGGGAGCCGGGGTTCCAGGTCAATCGGCGCCGTTCGGCGCATCCGCCGCCTTGACTTCACCTTGCGCCGCCCGGTAGCCTGGAGGGGTGCATGAACGCGGAGGCGGCCGTGCGTCCCACCTGGGACGTCGTATGGGTGAGTGACATCCCGTGGTCGGGCCTCTGGCAACGGCCGCAGCAGCTCGCGACTCGCTTCCCCGAGGATGTCCGAATCCTGTTCGTCGAGCCATGGACGCTCGGCGCGGCTCCCGCGTGGTCTCCGCAGGAGGTCGCGCCGCGTATCGCGCGGATTTCGTTTCCGTTCCTTCCGCTCCACGCCCGGGATCACCGGCTTCGCCGTCTGGCGTATCGCCTCGGCTCGTCGGCGCCCGCCACGTCGGTGCTCTTCGGCGCCCAGCGTCTCTGGGCGCGCCGCTGGCGCGGCTTCGGCCGCGGTGGCGCGCGCCGGCTGGTGCTGGCGGAGAACTTTCTCGCCACGCCGTTTCTCGACGCGTGGCGTCCCGATCGGATCGTCTACGACATGATCGACGCGCCGCTTCACTTCGCTCCCGTGCCGCCGCGGCTGGTGCCGCAGTGGGAAGCGTTGCTCGCGCGCGCCGACCGGGTGGTCGTCACGTCGGAAACGCTCGGCTCGCTGGCGCGATCGGGTGGCGCGAAGTCGCCGCTCCTGATCGGAAACGGCGTGGAGGCGGAGCGCTTCGATCCGAACCGCGTCGCTCCGGCGACGCTCCCGGGAGATCCGGCGGCGCCGGCGCTCGGCTACGTCGGCTCGCTCCATTCGTGGTTCGATGTCGATCTCGTGTCGGCGCTGGCGGCGGCGATGCCCGAGGCGCGCGTCGTCCTCGTCGGTCCCGCGCCTCCCGAAACGGCGGCGGCGCTCACGCGGCTCGTCGCGTCGCGCCCGAATCTCCACTGGATGGGGCCGCGGCCGTACGCCGAGGTGCCCGGGCTGGTGCGCGCGTTCCGCGTGGGACTGATCCCGTTCCACCGGACTCCGCTCACGGAGGCGGTGAACCCCGTGAAGCTCTACGAGTACGCGGCGGCCGGAGTCCCGACGGTCACGACGCGGTTCAGCGACGATGTGGACGCCTGGAGCGACGCGGCGCGCGTGGCCGACGGCATGGAGGCATTCGTCACGGCGTGCCGGGAAGCGACGGCCGCCACGCCCGACGTGGAACGGCTGCGCGCCTTCGCGCGCCGGCACGATTGGGGCGCCATCGCCGCGCGATTCGTCGCGGCCTGTCTGGAGGAGGCGGCGTGAAGCAGTCGATGGGCTGGCGGTGGGCGTACGGCGCGACCGCGTTCCTCGTGCTCGTCTTCTTCTATCCGATCGTCTTCGGGAAGGTCTTCCTCTCGCCCGACTCGGTCGCTCCGGCGGGCTTCTCGAAGATCGCCATGGACGCCCTGACGCAGCGCGGCGTCTACGCGCTCTGGAATCCCTATCACTTCCTCGGCATGCCATCGTTCGGAAGCCTGGCGCACATTCCGTACGTCTACCCGCCCGACGCGATCTTCGGATTCCTGAACGGGACGCTTGGGTTCCCCGATCTCACCTGGCTCGTCACGCACTACCTCTTGCTCGCGCTCGGCATGGTGGCGCTCCTGCGCGCGCTGGGGGTGGGTCCGGAGGCGTCGGCGATCGGCGCCACCACGCTGGCGCTGACGCCGAATCTCGTGGCGGTCGGCGCGTTCGGACACGGCAGCCAGATCATGACCGCCGCCTACCTGCCGCTCCTCTTCCTCCTCTATGACCGCTTCGCGCGCCGCGGCTCCCTGCTCGCGCTGTCGGCCTTCGCGCTCACCGCCGCGATGCAGCTCCTGCGCGGGCACGTGCAAATCGTCTTCTACAGCTGGCTTGCGCTCGGCCTCTACGCGATCTTCCTGTCGGTGGCGGCGTTCCGCGAGGGGCGCCGGCCGGAGGGATGGCGCGCGCTCACCGGGCTCGCGGCCGGCCTCGCGCTCGGCTTCGGCATGAGCGCCTTTCTCTACCTGCCGATCCGCGACTACGCGGCCCATTCGATCCGGGGCGCGGGAGCGGGCGGCGGCGCCGGATTCGAGTACGCCACGTCGTGGTCGTTCCATCCGAAGGAGATGCTGACCTTCCTCGTTCCCTCCATGTTCGGATTCGGCGGGTCGACCTACTGGGGCGCCATGCCGTTCACCGATTATCCGAACTACATGGGGATCGTTCCGCTGGCGCTCGCGGTCTACGGCGCCGTCCGGCTGCGCGGCACGATGCGCGCGTTCCTCGTCGCGCTGGCGGGCGTCTCGCTCCTCATCTCGTTCGGCAAGCACTTCGCTCCGCTCTACGCGCTCCTCTACGACCATCTCCCGTTCTTCAACAAGTTCCGCGTTCCGGTGATGATCCTCGTGCTGGTTCAGTTCGCCACCGCGGCCCTGGCGGCGCTCGGCATCGACCGCGCGCTCCGTCTTCCCGAGCCGGGGAAGCGGATGGCGCCCGCGGCCGCCGCCTCCGCCGCGGCCGGTCCGTGGTGGCGAGCCTGCGCCATGGCGGTCGCCGGAGCCATCGGAGGGATCGTGCTCTTCCAGGTCCTCCGCCCCTCGCTCGAGGCGGCGGCGGCCGTGAGCCGGCCGAACATGAATCAGGGTCTCGCCCGGCTCGCCCTCGACATGGCCTCCATCGATCTCCTCAAGTCGGGCATCCTTCTCGCGCTCGGCCTCGCGGCCATCGCGTTCTACCGCGCGGGGCGGATCGGAAAGAGCGTCGCGGCGGGAGCGCTCCTCCTGATCACCGCGGGCGATCTTTGGACGCTCGACCGGCGGATCATGGATCCGCAGATCGGAACCAAGGCCGAATATGCCGAGTACTTCGCCGAGACGCCCGAGGTGACGTTTCTTCGCGGCGATTCGACGCAGTTTCGCGTGCTCCCGCTCGAGTGGAACGATGCGCGCCTCGCCTCCTTCGGCGTGGCGTCGGTGCTCGGCTACCACCCGGCGAAACCGCGGCTCTATCAGGCCTTCGTCGACACGATCGGCCTGAACAGTCTGGAGACGCTCCAGATGCTGAACACCAAGTACGTGATGTCCGACGCCTACTACCCGCCGACCGTGCAGGGCCTGCGCCTGCGTCACGACGGCTCGGTGAAGCTCTACGAGGTCGAGGGCGTCTTGCCGCGGGCCTTCGTCGTTCACCGCATTCGCCCCGTGCGCGACGAGTCGATGGCGCTCGCGATGATTCGCGCCCACGGGGTCGATCCGCGGCTGGAGGCGGTCTGGCTGAAGCCCGATCCGCTGCCCATGCTGGCCGATCCGACGCTCCCCGATTCGGTGCGGCTCCTCCGCTTCGATTTCAACGACGTGGAGTACCGCGTGTCGACGAACGCGCCGGGCCTTCTCGTGACCGTCGATCAGTGGGATCCCGACTGGAGCGTCACGATCGACGCGAAGCCGGCCGACCTGGAGCGGGTGAACTACTTCATGAGAGGCGTGTTGATTCCCCCCGGGGCCCACATCGTCCGGTTCCACTACATGCCGCGGGCCCTCCGGGCCGGCATCCGAATCTCGGCGGGTTCCCTGGCGGTGACGATCCTCCTCGCCGGGCTCGGGCTCGCCGCGAGCCGCCGGCGCCACGTGGGGCCGCCGCCCGCGGCTGTGGAGAGCGTTCCTCCGCCCGGGGAGACGAGAAAGGGGCCGCGCGCGTGAAGGCGCTCGTCATCATCCCGACGTACAACGAGCGGGAGAACCTCACCGAGCTCCTGGGGCAGATCTTCGTGCTCGGTCTCCAGGTGGAAGTGCTCATCGTGGACGACAACTCGCCCGACGGCACGGGCGAGCTGGCCGATCAGATGGCCGCGGCCGATCCGCGCGTCCACGTGCTCCACCGCCCCGGCAAGATGGGGCTCGGATCGGCCTACGTGGCCGGCTTCCGCTACGCTCTGGAGCGGGACTACGAGGCGATCTTCGAGATGGACGCCGACTTCTCGCACAACCCCGAGAGTCTGCCGGTCTTCTTGAAAGAACTGGAAAGCGCGGACCTGGTGCTCGGGTCGCGCTATCTCCACGGCGTGACCGTGGTCAACTGGCCGCTCTCCCGCCTCATCCTCTCCTACTTGGCGAACGTCTATAGCCGCGTCATCACCGGCATGCCGATCAAGGACGCCACCGGCGGCTACAAGTGTTTCCGGCGCCAGGTGCTGGAGGCGATCGACTTGAGCCGCGTGAAATCGGACGGCTACGGATTTCAGATCGAGATCAACTTCAAGGCGTTCCGGAAGGGTTTCCGGATCAAGGAGATCCCGATTCTCTTCGTCGACCGGCGCGCCGGCGAGTCGAAGATGTCGCGGAAGATCGTCTGGGAGGCGGCCTACATGGTCTGGCGCCTGCGCCTCCTCGACCTCATCGGGGCGCTGTAGCCCGCGTTCCCATGGGCGTCGCCCTCGTCGTCGTTCACTATCGCACCCGGGAGCCGCTCTCCCGGCTCCTCGCCTCGCTGCGCGCGGCGAGGCCCGCTCCGATCCGCGAGATCGTGATCGTGAACAACTCGGGGGAGCCGCTCGACGACCTCGCGGCAACCTCGGGGCTTCCGACGCGCATCCTCTCGCCGGGAAAGAATCTCGGCTACGCGAGGGGTGTGAATCTCGGCATCCGCGCGGCGACCGAGGGGGACGTCCTGATCCTGAACCCGGACGTCCAGGTGACGCCGGGCGCGGTGGAGGCGCTCGTCCGCTGCGCGGAGGAGCGGCCCCGGGCCGGCATCGTCGCGCCGAAACTCGTCTTTCCGGACGGAACGCTTCAGCTTTCCGCCCGGCGCTTCTACAATGCGAGGACGCTTCTCCTTCGGCGGCTCCCGCTGGGGCCGCTGGCCGAGAAGTGCGGCGCCGTCCGCGAGCATCTGATGGCCGACTGGGATCATGAGGAGACCCGCCCCGTCGACTGGACGCTGGGGGCAGCGCTCTTCGCCCGGCGACGCGCGATGCGCGACGTCGGCCTCATGGACGAACGTTACTTTCTCTACTTCGAGGACGTCGACTGGTGCCAGCGTATGTGGCGCCACGGCTTCGAAGTGGTCTACTGCGCCGAATCGCGCATGGTGCACGAGCACCAGCGCGCCAGCGCGCGACTCGAGCCCCGGTCGTGGAGGGCCCACCTGGCCGGGCTCCTCCGCTTCGCGGAGAAGTGGAGCGCCGTCCTCTACGCCGTGAGCCAGTACCGCCACCGTATCTTGCAGGGCGCCGCCCTCGCGGGCGACCTCGTCGCCGTCTCCGCCGCATTCCTCGCGGCGTACGGCTTTCGCCTGCTCCTCGATCCGTGGTTCGGGAAGCCGATCTTCCCGCTCCCGAGCTACGCGGGGCTCTTCGTCTTCGCCGTCGCCATGACGATCGCGGCGTTGGCGTGGAACGGGCTCTACCGCCGGCTCGCATTCACCGACAGCATCGACCGCGTCTTCTCCCTCGGCCGCGCCGTCGTGCAGGCGGGGCTCCTGGTTCTGGCGGCGACCTTCTTCTTCCAGACTCCGCGCTTCTCCCGTTTTCTCGTTCTCCTCCTCGGGCCGCTCTGCTTCGGCATGCTGGTCGTGTCGCGCGCCGCCATCGAGCGCGCGGGCTCCGGGGCGCGCCGGCACGGATTCGCCTTCCGGCGCGTTCTCCTGCTCGGAAGCGGCGACGCCGTGGCGCGCGCGAGGGCTGCCCTGGAGGCGGCGCGCGGCGAGGGGTTCGAGCCGCTTCGGGCGGAGTACTCGGGGCCTGAGGGAGAGCCGCCGGAAGCCGCCGCGGCGCGGCTCCGGGCGCTTGTCGCGAGCGAGCGGATCCAGATCGTCCTGCTCGTCCCCGACGAACACGAACTACCGCACCTGCTCGCCGTCGGAGCGGCGCTC
>JANOOP010000060.1:0-1521 GCA_031421415.1 Candidatus Eiseniibacteriota bacterium | reverse complement strand
GAGCCTGGGCTTGAAGTTGCAATTGAAGACGAACTCGCCGTTATAACCGGAACTCGGTATACCCGAGACGCGGTTCGAAAGATCGCGGGAGCGGACGATCATCTTCATGCCGATCCCGGCGTCGAGCGAGTCGAGGACTAGATTGGAGAACCCTTCGGGGTCGAGCACGGCGGGATCGTTCGTTTCGAACGGGATCCCCGGCGCGATCTCCGGCAGGAACCCGATGATGTAGTGGCTTCCGCCGTTGCGGCTTCCCCGCAAGAGGGCGAGCGAGAAGGCGTTGATTCCGCTCGGCGTGTCGCAAGCATTGTCCTGCCCCCCCCAATCCCAGAACACGGTGGAGCGGAACGGTATGGTCGCGCCCGGTCCGAACGCCTTCGGCACCCCCGGCGAGATCGGCTGCCCCTGCAGAAAGGGCTGGATGTAGTAGCCGACCGGAATCCCGCGCCTACCGTCGGCGTCCTTGAACCACGCCTCGGGATCGCGGTTCACGACGAAGAGGAACTTGCTGGCACCAGCGTCGCTGAGGGCGTACGCGTTGTCCACCGCCAGCACGGTCAGCGTGTAGAGGCCGCTCGAGAGTGCGATCGAATTGGGATCGCTCGGGTCGTTGAACGTCACGCAAGAGTCCCGGACGATTGCGCTGCTGAATGGTCCGACGTCGAACTTGTAGCCGATGACGGTACCGTCCGGATCGCGGCCGCCCCAGCAAACCTCGAAGGGCGCCCCGTCGCAGAGCGAATCGACTCCGTTCCCCGAGGGGTAGGCGCCCGTGAACTGCACCACCGGCCTCACCGTGGTCGAAATGATGATGCGGTTGTTCCAGATCGAGAGCGACGGATCGGGCTTGCCCAGGTTGTCCACGGCGCGAATGAAGAACGTGTGCGCCCGCGACGTCTGCGGCGGCTGATTGCTCGTCCCGCCGGCGATCGTGGCCGAGTCGTTCACGGTCAGCTCGAAGATGTTGTCGGTCTTGGTGGTGAACCGGAACGAGCTGACGCTCGAGTCGTCCCACGCCCACTGGAAGCCGGAGATGAATCCGTCCGGATCCTCTCCGCGCCAATACAGGTGGATCCGATAGGAGAACGAGCCGCTCTCCGGCGGGGCCGAGACGAGAAAAGTCTGGGGTGGCCGGTTTCGATCGACTCGAACCGGATCTTTGGCGCAGGCCGCAAGCAACGCAGCGAGCCCGACGAGCATCACGACGACACGGGCACCGAAGCGCCACGCAACGCGCTGGGACATTTCGCTCTCCGAGAAGACTGGGTTAGTCGCCGGCAGGTCGTTCGGGTTAACTCTTGGGGGACAGTCCAAATCTACAGGCGCCCCTGAGCGGTGTCAAACCGTATTTCGCCTCCGAGGCTAGGAGAATAGCCTGTGCTGTTCGCGGACGCCAAGCGGGAATCCGGGGTTCGGCGCCCCCTCCCCTCGCCCCAGCAAGAGCCGCTGCGACCCGTAGCAAGCCCGCTCTGCCGCCCCTGCGCCAGGCCCCCAGATGTCGATGGCCCCGGCCTCCACATC
>JANOOP010000059.1:0-1910 GCA_031421415.1 Candidatus Eiseniibacteriota bacterium | reverse complement strand
CACTGGCCCTGGCCAGGGCCAGTGCTTCGCTTTCTGTCAATGACGCGACGGCGTGCCCGAGTCTGCCGCTCGAGGCAAAGCTCCGGAGAGGCTCCTCGCTATCTCAGGTGGGTGGACGCCACAAGAATCCGGCCAGTGGCCCCGACCGGCCGTCGCATGAATGTGCGTAGCGGCGGAGCGACCGGCGTCAAGTCCTCCACCACCCATCCGACTTGACCCCGGCCGCTCCGCCGCAGGGGGGCAGTGATGCGACGGCCGGACGGGTATGCCTGCCAGTTGGCAACGTTCCGCCCTCCCGGGTACCCTGTGCGGCCATGAACAGCAAAGACCTCTTCGCCCTCGCTCTCGGTTTGGTGAGTCCCTGGTACGTAGCCCGCAACGAACTCGATGTAGCCGGACGTCGCCTCGAGATCGGGATCGACTTCGAACGGGGCGGCACGTTCCGCTGCTCGGAGTGTGACACCGCAGGCTGCAAGGCGTACGACAGCGAGGAGCGCAGTTGGCGTCATCTGAACTTCTTCCAGTACGAGACGATCCTGACGGCACGCGTGCCGCGGGTGGACTGCGGCAAGTGTGGCAAGCGGCTCGTGAATGTGCCGTGGGCGCGAGCGGGGAGCGGTTTCACAATGCTGTTCGAGGCGCTCATTCTGACCATGGCACCGCACATGCCGGTGGCGGCCATCGCGCGGCTGGTCGGAGAGCACGACACCCGTCTCTGGCGGATCATCCATCATCACGTGGATGAGGCTCGCGCAGCCCGCGACGACAGCGGGGTCCGCAGCCTCGGCGTGGACGAGACGTCCAGCCGCCGCGGTCATAAGTACGTGAGTCTCTTCGTCGACATCGACGCGCGGCGCGTGCTGTTCGCGACCGAGGGCAAAGACTCCTCGACCGTGGAGCGCTTTCGCGAGGACATGATCGACCATGCCGGCGATCCGGATCAGATCAAGGAGGTTTGCCTAGACATGTCGGCCGCCTTCATCAAAGGAGTTCGCAATTCGTTGCCCGAGGCGGTTCCGACCTTCGACAAGTTCCACGTGATCCAACTCCTCAGTAAGGCCGTGTCCGATACCTTCCGCTCTGAAAAGGACGAACACCCGGAGCTCAAGGGAAACCGCTACGCGCTCCTTCGCAACCCGGAGACAATGAGCGATGAGCAACTCGGCTTCGCCTCGAATCTGCTGCTGAGAAAAACACACCTCAAGTCCGCTCGTGCACTGCACCTCAAGCTCGCCTTTCAGGATTTCTACTACCAGCCCGCCAACGAGGCCGAGGCTTATCTCAAACGTTGGTGCGGGTGGGCGCAACGAAGCCGCGTGCCGGCGATGGTCAAGGTGGCCCGCACAATCCGTGAGCATTGGGATGGTATCCTGCGCTGGTTCTCTTCAAAGATCACCAATGGGTTGATCGAAGGGATCAACAGCCTCGTCCAGGCTGCCAAAGCGAAGGCCCGTGGCTACAGGACGAGCCGCAATCTCATCACAATGATCTATCTCATTGCCGGGAAGCTCGAACTCAATGTTACCCACCTGAGATAGCGAGGAGGCCCGCAAACCACGTTGTGTCGGACGACGAGGGAAACTAACACCTTCGCGATCGCCTTCTGTTCCTCTCGTGAGTATTTCGCGCTGGCAGCAAGCAGTACCGTAAATCCGGCATTGAAGTTGAGAGTGCGCAACGCCAACCAGCTATCCTGCAACTCATTGTCATCCGTGTCTCCATCTCGAAACTGCCGATAGAGCAGGGCATCGCTTCGGAGGCGGCGGGAATATGCGAGCGATGAAATCGTCTCAGGCATCGCCTCGGAGACGATTCGATACAGGGCTCGTGCCTTAACGTCTCCGTGTTTGGCGACCCATGACATGCGTATTAACGATTCAGCTCCCACGCTGGTACCGCAAGCGGTGAGC
>JANOOP010000058.1:0-5898 GCA_031421415.1 Candidatus Eiseniibacteriota bacterium | reverse complement strand
CGCGGCGATCCCCGTCGCGCTGATCCTCCGCCAAGTGGCGGCGCGCCACGTCCTCGTGGCGGCGGGGGGACTGACCGCGCTCGCCTACCTGCTCCAGGCGACGCTGACCGCTCCCGAGTATCTCCTCACCGTCGCGTTCCTGGCGGGGACCGTCGTCACCGTCTTCCGGCTCTCGATCGCGCCGGTGATCATGCGCGAATCGTCCCCGGAGACGAGGCCCTTCCTCTTCAGCGCGTCGTACACGGTCCTCTTCTTCTCGGCCATCGTGGGGTCGGTGGTGGGCGGCGTGCTGCCGCAGCTCTTCCACCTGATCACCGATTCCAACCGCCTCGCGCTCCGCTGGTCGCTCTACGCGGCGTGCGCGCTCTACCTGACCTCGACCTGGCCCTTCCAGATGATGACCCCGACGCCCCCCTATCGCGACGCGGGGACCGGAGGCGAAGCGGGGGATGGCGTGCCGCCGTCGGGAGCTGAGCGCGCCATGGCCTCCTTGCGCGAGCTGGCCGACGTCGACTGGGGACTGCATCTCAAGTTGATCCTTCCGTCGATGCTGATTGGGCTCGGCGCGGGACTCATCATTCCGTTCATGAATCTCTACTTCCACGACCGCTTCGGGCTGAGCGCGGCGGCGATCGGCGTCCTCTACGCGGTGATGCAGGGGTTCATGGTTCTGGGGAATCTCTTCGGCCCCGCGGTCTCGCGGCGCCTCGGCCTAGTGGGTGGGGTCGTGGCGACCCAGCTGGCGTCGGTCCCATTCATGCTCGCCCTGGGGCTCTCGGGTTGGCTTCCGCTGGTGATCGCCTCCTTCTTCCTCCGCTCGACGCTCATGAACATGAACCAGCCGCTCTCGTCCCACTTCGCCATGGAAGTCGTGCGGGAGCGCGACCACGCGGTCACGAACAGCCTGCTCGCGCTTTCGTGGTTCGTGGCGTGGGCGATCAGCGCCGACATCGGCGGGGCGATGATCGAGCGGAGCGGCTACACGACGCCGATCCTCATCGCCGCGGGGCTCTACGTGCTCGCGTCGGTCCTCTACTGGTACTTCTTCCGCGGCGTCGAGGAGCGGCGGATGCCGCGCTCCGAGGTGGAGATCCCCGAGGCGTTGGGGCCCCCGAGACGCACGTAAGCTGTTGCGGTGCTTGTTCGTGGCTGAAATCGACCGCATCCCCCCGGAGTCCCTCAAGTTCTTCGATTCACATGCCGATCCTTCTCCCTGTCAGCGAGGGATCCCGTGCCGAGGGTCGGCGATGGCGGATCCAGGGCGGTGGCGCGGTGGGGTGGTCGGGTTCAACTCAACAAGGGGGAAACAAGATGAATCGCAATACCTCGATCCTGTTCCTGGCTTCGCTTCTCGTCGCGTCGGTCGCGTTCGCTCCGGTCGCTCTCGCAGGTCCGGTCGGCACGCTCGAGGTGAACGCCGGCTACAACAAGAACTCGGACGGAGTGACCCCGAGCGGCGACGCCATGGGCGGCGGAATCGGCTTCGGCGCGTCGTACTGGAAGGGTGTCTCGCCCAGCGTGTCGTGGGGCGGCGAAGTCTCCGTCGACAATCTCGGCTCGGTCGCGTACACGGATCCGCTGAGCAGCGCCACGACGAAGGTCTCGGGTAGTGTGTTCCGCATCAACCCGGCCGTCCGCTACACGATCGGCCCGGGCATCGGCACCAACTTCTACGCGCAGGGCGGTGCCGGTTGGTACAACGTGTCGGCGAAGGTGGAAGATTCCGTTTCCGGCAGCGTGGACGCCAGTGAGTCGAAGATCGGCTTCAATTTCGGCGCGGGCGTGAACTTCCCGGTCGCCCCGACGACGAAGATGAACGTGGGTCTCCAGTACCACACCGTCTCGACCGAAGGCCAGAGCACGAACTACGTGAACTTCCGCGCGGGAATCGGCTTCAGCCTGTAACACTCCCGCGTTTCGATCGAGGGGGCGGCGCCGTCATGGCGTCCGCCCCCTTTTCGTTTCCCGGCAGCGGCAACAAATTCCGCATGATCGGCAAAATCGCCCGCTTTTCCGCCAAAGTTCGCCTCCAGACCGGACGATAGTTCCCTAGACGTAGGGGGCCGGAGAAAAACGTTCCGCCGTGGGCAGGCTCGGTCCCACCCGTCCCGGCACGTTACTCGGAGGTAATCGTCCCATGAATCTTCGCACCATCGTCCGTGGCGCCCTCGCCGTCTGCGTGGCCGGCTTCTGCGCCGCCAGCGCCGCCGAGGCGCAAACTCTCTCGAACATCTCGAACATCACGCTGAACGCCAGCGCCGCGCAGACCCTCACGGTCAGCGTGACCAGCGGATCGACGGTCAACTTCACGCTGGCGCAGGGCGCGGCGGCCGCGGGCGACGTCTCGCCGGCCATCTCGACCTCGTGGAACCTGAATCCGGGCCTCACGGGCGCCGTGAGCCTCTTCGGCTACTTCAGCACGCCGTCGGCCGCCCTCACGGACGGTACCTACGACATCGCGTCGACCTACGTCGAAGGCCGCATGACGACGGGCGCCGTCGCGACCTACACCGCCTTCACGCAGACGAACGCCGTCGGTCCGGCGAACGGCAGCCTTCTCCTCTTCACGGAGGCCGTCACGGGCGTGAACAAGATCAAGACGCGCAGCGACAACCTGGATCTCCGGATCAACCTCGCGGCGAGCCCCACCGTGCCGGCGAGCGCGTACACGGGCACGCTCCGTATCCAGGCGCGGGCGCTCTAGTAGCGGGAGTGAATCATCCCATGGACGGGATCGAACGGTTGGTGCGATCGGTGAGGACGCTCGGCCTGGCGCTGGGCGTCCTTGCCTTGCTTTTCGTCGCGCCGTCCGCGGGCGCGCAGTTCCTTTCCGGGCTCACGAACGTCACGCTGAACGCGACCACGATCACGTCGCTGTCGATCGTGATTCCGAGCGGATCATCGGTGAACTTCATCCTCCTGCAGGGCGCCCCCGCGAACGGAAGCACGGCGGCGGCGATCACGACGTCGTGGAACGTGAACCCGGGGAAGACGGGGGCGATCAGTCTCTACGGCTACTTCAGCACGCCTTCGGCGGCGCTGGCAGGCTCGATCTACAACATCGCCTCCACCTACGTGGAGGGCCGGATGACCACCGGTTCGCCGGTGGCCTACACGCCGTTTACCCAGACCAATCCGGTCGGGCCCGCGGGCGGAAGCCTGCTCCTTTTCTCGGAGACGATCACCGGGGCCAACAAGAACAAGACCCGGACGGACAACCTGGACGTGCGCATCAATCTGACAACCAGCCCGGCGGTGCCCGCCGGCACCTACACCGGAACGCTTCGCATCCAGGCGCGCGCGCTCTAAGCGCCGGCGCGGCAAGACACCCAGGGAAGGGGAATTCGACGATGACGAGGACGTGGAACCGAAAGCGGGGTCTCTGCCTGGCTCTCGCGATGCTCACGCTGGCCGGGCCGGCGCTTGCCCAGACCGTCCGCCCGGTCATCGTCGAGTACGAAGGAAAGCGAATCCGCGGGAAGTTCGACCTCCTGAACGACCAGCTGATGCCGGTGAACGTGATTCTCGAGGCGCGGAGTTTCGACGTGACCGAAGAGGGCGACCCGGTCTTTCGGTCGCTCGATCCTTCCGTCACGCTCAAGCTTTCGGAGATGAGCTTCCGGCTCCCCGCGCAGCAGTCCCGCACCATCTTCTTCGAGGCGCGCGCCGAGTCGATTCCGGCCTGGTTCACGATTTACGCCACGTTCTCCGGGATGCCCCGCCGCCAGGGGATCGAGGTGGAGGTCGAACTGCCGCACACCGTCTACATGCTCTCCCGGGAGCCGCTCGGCGCGGCGGACGTGCGGGTCGAATCGGCCGTCTGGGACTCCGTCGCGCGAAACGTGTCGGTCCGGCTCCGGAACGTGGGGCCGCGCCTGGGACGCGTGGAGGAAGCCGAGGCGCGGGCGAAGAAGGAGAAGCGCCAGTCCGGGAGCTTTCCGCTCCTTCCGGGGGCGACGCGGCGCGTTCTCATCCCGTGGGACGCTCCCGGAGCGCCCTCGACGTACCGGCTGAAATTCCAGCGGTTCGTCGTGGAGGATTCGCTTCGGGCCGGGTAGGCCAGAGGCTGGAAGGGGCGTGAGTCGCATGGAGCCATCGAGGCATCCGGACGAGGCCAATGAGCCCCGCGGGGGCCTCTTTGCGTTCTTGGCGCTCCCGGCGCTCCTGGTGCTCCTGGCGATCGGCGTCCTCGTCGCGATCATGGTCGGCGTCGTGGCGATCCCGTCGGGCGCGCGGGCGCAAGTCTTCCAGATCGCGGGCGGCACCTCCAGCCAGTTCCACGCCACCGGCGGGACGATGAACGTTCGCGGCGCGGGATTCGACGGCTGGCTCGGCCTGGGCGACCTCGAGCGCTTCCGCGTCGGCGGATTACTGCGGCGAGAATTCCGCGGGGGGATCGTCTCGATGGGGGACCAGGCGATCCTCTTCGGGCTTCCCACCGACGTCTTCCAGTCGCCGCACTCGTTCTACGGGCGCGGGCTCGGCTTCGAACGCGAGATCGGCGACGTTCGGCTCCGCGCGATCGCGGGGAGCACGGCCTCGGTCTACGGCTCTCCCTTCTTCCTCGGCGCCGAGAGCGAGCGCGGCGCGGCGATTCTCTTCCTCGATCACGAAGTCTCGCCGACCGTGCGCGTCCTCACGCGGGCGGTCTTCTCGAATCGCCAGACGGTCATCAGCGGCCTCGACTGGACGCCTCGGACCGACCTGAGCGCGGCGCTCGCGGGCGGCGGAGGCGCCGGGGAACCGTACGGGGCGGCGAGCGTGCGCTTCGAGCGGCCCTGGATCACCGCGCGGGCGACCTGGTCCGCGGCGGCCGACGCCTTTCGCCGCGTCGCCGTTCCCCAGGCCACCGCTTCGGAGATGGAGCGGGAGAACGTCGACGTGAAAGTCCGACCCTGGAAGGGGCTCGTGCTCCAGGCGGGGCGCTACCATTTCCTGCAGCCGGAAACGGAAACGACTCCGGTCTATCGGGGTCGGGTCCATCAGGGCTTCGTGAACGCCACCCTGCTTGGAACCATGACAAGCGTCGGCCTCTACGACTCTCGCGGGACCGACGCCGGGAATCGGGGCGTCTCGGTGAGCGTCGACCGGCCGATCGGAAGGGCGCTGCAGCTGTCGGGAAATTTCTTCCACTCCGAAGATCGCTCGGGAGAGACATTCAACACGGTGGTCGGTGTTCTCCGCGAATCGGTTTCGCCGCACCTCGACCTGACGCAGGTCGTCACCCACACGCGCGGAAACAGCACCGTGTCATCCGGCGGCAACTACGTCTCCAGTCGCTTCAGCGTGGGAGCCGAGTGGCAGACGGTCTACGTGCCGTTCGGCGAGGGCGATCCCTTCCGGCAGGCGCTCATGCTGAGCGTGAAGATTCTCGCCTTCGGGAACTTCACGGCGAATCTGGGGAGCTACGTGGCGCCCGACGGCAGGGTGAAGTACACGCTGGCCGGAAACCAGTACCTCTACCGCGGGATGAGCGGCGCCTCGGGGGACGCGAGGCCTTCCTTCTCGGACCACATGGTGCAGGGGATCGTGACCGACGAGAAGGGCGCTCCGGTCCGCGGCGCGGCGGTCCGGGTCGACGGAGATCTCGCCTACACCGATTCCGACGGCTACTTCTTCGTCCGGAAGCCGAAGGGCCGGCAGTGCGTCCTGGAAGTCGCGGCCGGGGAGTTCTTGACGCCGCTGCCGTACGTCGTGGTCAGTGCGCCGGAGGTGTTGGAACCGCAGCCGGAGGGAAGAGGTTCAGGCGCGGTGATTGTCGTTCGGGCGGTTATTCCGCAGGTCCCGAAGCCGCCGGTGGAGGAGTGGACGGAAGCGAAGTAGTTTGTCGAGCTGTCGTGGAAGGTGCTCTTCGAACTACCTATCAACCCCTGTCATCTCCGCCGCCGAGAAGACTTT
>JANOOP010000057.1:0-6684 GCA_031421415.1 Candidatus Eiseniibacteriota bacterium | reverse complement strand
GCTTGCGCGGTTCCGCCGGTTGCGATCACGTCGTCGGCGATCAGAACGCGCGTCCCAGGATGGAGCAGGTCGCCGCGCGTCTCCAGCGCCGCGCGCCCGTACTCCAGATCGTACTCTTCCTTGAAGGTCTTCCCCGGCAGCTTTCCCGGCTTTCGCGCGAGCAACACGCCCCGCTTCCAGTGCGCCGCCAGCGCGGCGGCCACGAGAAACCCGCGAGCCTCGATGCCGAGCACCAGGTCGGGAGGCGCGGCATCGAACGGCTTCGCCAGCGCGCGAACCGTCCGCGACCAGGCGTCCGCGTCGGCCCAGAGCGGCGTGAGATCGCGAAAGAGAACTCCCTGCTGCGGCCAGTCGTGGATAGGGCGAACCCATTCCGAGAGAGGCGCGTGAGGGCGATCGGGCGGCGACCACGTCATGACCCGGAGGCTACCTGCCCGCGGGCGCCGGGCGCAATTGCTCTCTGGTACCAGAAGGCATCGGGTAGACTCGGTCCATGCGGATTCTGATCGGCGGCGCGAGCGGGTTGATCGGCGGCGCGCTCGTGCCGCGCCTGGCAGAGCGGGGTCACGAGGTCGCGCGACTCGTTCGCGCCGGCGGCGATGGGGGCGATCGCGGCGATGCCGGCGGCGCCGACCGCGCGGGAACGATTCCCTGGGATCCCGATCGCGGCCTTCTCGACCCGGACCGGCTCCGCGGCGTCGACGCGGTCGTTCACCTCGGCGGCGTCAGCATCGCGTCGGGGCGCTGGACCACCGAACGGAAGCAGGCCATCCTGGAAAGTCGCGTCCGCTCCACGCTCCTCCTCGCCGAACGGATCGCCTCCGCCCCTTCCACCGATCGTCCCCGCGCGTTCGTGGTCGCCTCGGCCACCGGCTTCTACGGCCATCGCGGCGACGAGGCGCTCCCCGAGTCGAGCGGACCGGGCGAAGGCTTCCTGGCCGACGTCTGCCGCGCGTGGGAGGAGGCCGCCGCCCCGGCGTCGCGCGCGGGGACGCGTGTGGCGCAAGCGCGGATCGGAATGGTGTTGAGCCGCGAGGGGGGCGCGCTCGGAGCGATGCTCCTCCCCTTCCGCCTCGGACTCGGCGGCCCGATCGGAAACGGCCGCCAGTGGTGGCCCTGGATCTCGCTCGACGACATCACGGCCGTTTTCGTTCGCCTGATCGAGGACGAGTCGATCTCCGGCGCGGTGAATGCCGTGGCTCCCGAATCGGCGACGAGCGCCGGGTTCGCGCGCGCGCTGGGGCAGGTGCTCCATCGTCCCGCCATGCTTCCCGCTCCCGCGTTCGCGCTGCGGCTCCTCCTCGGCGAAATGGCGGACGCGCTGCTGCTCGCCAGCACGAAGGCCGTGCCGGAACGGCTGACGCGCGCTGGATTCGCGTATTGCCATCCGCGGCTAGCCGACGCGCTCGGCGCCGCGCTCGTGCGGTAGAATCGGCGGATGGCCGGAAAGCGGTTGGTGATCCTGGGAGGAGGCTTCGCCGGCCTCGACGTGGCCCGGTCCGTCGGCCGCTCCCGCGTGGCGCGCGAGTACTGGGACACCGTACTCATCGACAAGGAGAACTTCTTCCAGTTCAACCCCCTCTTGCCGGCGGTGGCGGTCGGCGCCGTGGAGACGCGCCACATCGTTTATCCCCTGCGGCAGATGGCGAAGCACCGTCACATCCGCTTCCACAAGAATAAGGCGCTCCGGATCGATCTCGCCCGCCGCGAGGTCGTGCTCCACAACAATCTGGTCCAGCCGTTCGATGTCCTCGTGATCGCCGTGGGGAGCGTGACGAACCACTACGGCGTGCCGGGAGCGGCGGAGCATACGCGCCCCTTCAAGACGGTGGTCGACGCCATGACCCTCCGCGCCCGCGTGGTGGAACTCTTCGAGATGGCGGAGCAGGCGGAATCGGTATCGCAGCGGCGGCGGCTTCTCTCCTTCGCCATCGTCGGCGGCGGCGTCACGGGCGTCGAGGTGGCGGCGGAACTGATCGAGATGGCGCGCGACACGCTGCTTCCACGCTATCCCAACCTCTCGCCCCAGGACCTCTCCCTCACGGTCGTCGAAGGGGGCGAGCGACTGGTGCCGAGTGCGAAGCCCGAACATTCCGAGTACGTCCACCGCTTCCTGGAGCGGCGGGGCGTCCGCGTCCTCCTCGGCGCTCCGGTGACGCGGGTGGAACCGAAGCGGCTCCATCTGCCAGAGGGCGGTAGCGTGGAGGCATTCACGCTCCTCTGGACCGCCGGCATCCGCCCTCCCGATCTGGTGCGCAACCTCCCGCTCTCCTTTCACAAGGACGGACGCGTGCTGGTGGACGACCAACTGCGCGCGAAAGGCGCCGACGGCGCGGCGCTGGAACACGTCTACGTCCTTGGCGATTGCGCCGCTTCGCCGCGAAGCGACGGGCGATTCCAGCCCGCCCTTTCCCAGACCGCGATCGCCATGGGCTCCTACATGGGGGAGACGCTCACGCGGCGCGCTAACGGCCAGGCGCCCCGGCCGTTCCGCTTCGAGGAGGCCGGCTACATCATTTCGCTCGGGAAGCACTCGAGCGTCGTCTCGCTCTTCGGCGTCTCGGTCTCGGGCAAGCTCGCGTGGCTGCTCTGGGCGGGCGCCTACCTGATCAAGATGGTCGGGCTTCGAAAGCAGATCGAGGTCGGGATCGACCACCTGACCCATTTCTTCTTCGATCACGACATGTCGCAGATCCTGAATCGCCGCGCGGTGCTCTCCGACGAGGAGTTGAACTTGTCGCTGGCCGCCGAGCGGGTGGCCGCCGAGCGGGTGGCCGCCGAGCGGGTTGCGCCCCCTTCCGCGGAGGCGTAGGCTCCTTGCGGGAGGTATTCCATCACGCCGGCCGCGGAGCGGTCGGCGTCCATCCAAAGGAGGAAGCACGATGAAGCGTCTATTCACGGTCGTTCTAGCCCTGGCCTTGGTGGCACTCTTCGCCTTCTCGGGCGCGTTTGCCGCCGAGGGGAAGAAGGAAGCGAAGACCCAGAGCTGGACCGGCGAAGTCGTAGATCTCGGCTGCTACATGGGTAAGGCCGCGAAGGGCGAGGGGCACAAGGAGTGCGGCCTCAAGTGCGTCGCGAACGGCATGCCGATGGGATTGGTGACGAGCGGCAACAAGCTGTTCGTCCTGACGATGAATCACGACAATGGCGACGCCTTCAACGCCTGCAAGGGCTGGGTCTCGCAGCAGGTGAAGATCACCGGGACCATGGCGGTGAAGGGCGGCGTACAGTCGATCGATGTCGCGGCTGCCGAGCTGGCGACCGCTCCCGCGAAGTAGCTCGAGGCGCGCGTGGGGTCCCGAATGGCCCCACGCGCGTTTTCCTCCATGATCCGCCGCACGCTCCTCCTGCTCTTCGCCGCCTCGCTGATCCTGGCGCTCCTGGCCGCGGCCGATTCGCTGCGCCCGCGCCTCACGCCCGCCGAGCGCGGGCGGCGTCTGGCCGAAGCGAATGGATGCTTCTCCTGCCACGGTCCGGAAGGGACGAAGGGAGTCCCCAACCCCGGCCGCGCCGACCTCACGGTGCCGGCATTCCCGGGCACGCTCATGATGTACGCCAAGGACGCGGATCAGGTGCGCGAGTGGATCCGCGACGGCGCGACGGCATCGCGCCGGGCCAGCCGCACCTGGCAAGCCGAGCGGGAGAAGGGCGCGCTCCGGATGCCTGCCTACGGGAAGCGGCTGACCGGCCGGGAGGTGGACGACCTCGTCGCCTTCGTTCTCGCCGCCGCGGGAGAGCCGGCGCCCCAGGACTCGCTGCCCGCCGCCGGGCTCGAGCGGGCCACGGCCCTCGGTTGCTTCGGCTGTCACGGCATCGGCGGCCGCTTCGCGCGGCCGAACCCGGGCTCGTTCAAGGGCTTCGTGCCCCCATGGGACGGGGTTGACTTCCCGGAGTTGGTCGCGGACCGTCGGGAATTCGAGGAGTGGGTGGGGGATGGGGTGAGCCGGCGATTCTCCGCGAATCCCGCGGCGCGCTTTTTCCTCAAGCGCGCGCCGCTCCGCATGCCGGGCTACCGCAAGCAGTTGCAGCCGGGAGATGTGGATGCCATGTGGGCCTATGTCACCTGGCTCCGAATGCCCCCTCCTCCTACGCCGTAGGGACCATGGAGCATTCCGGGCGAAGCGGGGTAGAATTCCAGGTATGAAACGACTTCTTCTCGTTGCGCTGGCGGTCGCGCTGATGGCTCCGGCGGCCGATTTCCCCGCCACGGCGGGGGCGCAATCCGGCGGCACCGCCGCCCCGAAGGGGCCCAAGAAACCGATCAAGGTCGTCGGCGAACTTCTCGACATGGGCTGCTTCATCTCGCGCGGCCTTACCGGGGAGCTGCACCGGGAGTGCGCCACCAAGTGCATCAACAATGGCGTGCCGATGGGCGTCATGACCGCGGACAGCACGGTCTACGTGCTGACGCAGAATCACGATCGCGCCATGGACCCGAAGGGCTTCGTCGGCTCGCCCGACCCCTACGTTCTGCTCAAGACCCTCGCGGCCAAGCAGGTCGAGGTTCTGGGGATGAACTGGGAACGCCACGGCGTGAAGTTTCTCGAGGTGAAGTACGCCAAGCTGGCGCCCGCCGCGGCGTCGACGCCCCCCAAACCGGGACTGTAGTCTACCGAGGAAGAACAACATGCATCGCACCGACGAGCCCGTCCGCACGTCCCCCGCTCCACGCTGGATCCGCTTCGCGTCGATGACCGCCGTCGTGGTCGTCGCGTTGGCCGCGGGAGCCGCCATCGGAAGGAGCACGTCGCCTCCGCCTCCGCCCAAGGGAACCGCGACGGCGAAGGCGGCGCCCGAGAAGTTGAACGCGGCGGGCCTCAAGATCTCCAATCGCCGCCTGGTGACCGTGCGGGGCGAGGTGGTCGACTACTACTGCTTCATCGAGAAGGGACTCCGCGGACCGGGACATCTGGAATGCGCGGTGAAATGCGTGGCGGGAGACGTCTGCATGGGGATGTTCACGCAGGAGGGCGAGCTCTACATGATCTCGGTGAACCACCTGCGCGCGATGGACCCGCTGGGGTTCAAGGGAATTCCCGATCCGTTCAATCGCTGCCGCGGACTACTCAGCCAGACGGTGGACCTCACCGGCTACGCGATGGAGCGGTACGGCCAGAAGATTCTCGAGATCATGGACGTCAAGCCGGTGGGGCCGACAACGCAAGGATAAGGATCTCGTCCAGGTAGAAGCTCATACGGCCTTCGTGCTCTTCCGGCGCGAGGGCCGTTTTCGCGCCCGGCGGCGCGTCGCGAAACATCGCGCGGAGCCGCTCCCCGGTCGGCGCGTCCACCCCCTGCATGCCCGCCCAGAAGTCGAACTCGCGCCGCTTCCGGAAGTGCTCCACGCGCTCGACGCGAAGGCCGGCATCGCGGAAGAACGCGACCCACTCCGCTTCGTTGTAGGCGCGCTGGTGGCTGGGGTCGCGGGTCTTCTCGATGGCGTTGAAGTGGGCGGCCGCGTCGGGGTCGTCGGGCGCCAGGTTGTCGATGACGATCACGCGCCCCCCCGGCTTCACCACCCTCGCGCACTCCCGCACGAAGCGTCCCACGTCGGCGAAGTGGTGAGGCGCCACGCGGCAGGTGACGAGATCGAACGCGGCGTCGGCGAAGGGAAGGGTGCAGGCGTCGGCCTCGCGGAAGGAGACGTTCGTCGCCCCTTTCTCACGAATGAATCGCTCGGCGGCGCTGAGCATCTCCCGCGTGAGATCGGAGGCCACCACCTCGCGCACGTGAGGCGCGAGGGCGAGGGCGGTGTGCCCGCCGCCGGTCGCGATGTCGAGCACGCTCCACTCGGGCCGGGGCGCCGCGAGCGCCACGAGCCGGTCGAGGCTATCGCTCGACTGGTGGTCGCGGCTCGTGACGTAACGCTCGGCGTGGGCGCTGAACTGCCGGCGCGAAAGCTCGCGCGCGTCCTCCACGGGGCTAGGCGGCCTTGGCGCGGCTCATCCGCTTGGCCGCGGCACGGCGCGTCCGCTTCTTGGCGGTCGCGCGAGGAGCGCGCTTCTTCGCGACCGCGCCGGCCGCGCGCTTCTTCGCGACCGCGCCGGCTGCCCGCTTCTTTACCGCGCCGCGGCGCGGCGCCACGACGCCCGCTATCACTCTCAGCGCACGGGCACCCTTCTTCCGGAGGTCCTGCCACGCGAGCACCGTCTTACGCCGCGGCCGGGTCCGGCCGACTTCCCAGAGGTAGACAGAGAGACTCGACACGCCGAGGAGCCGCGCGTACGCCTTCCGGCTCATCCCGAGCGCCTCGCGATGCTTCCGCATGAGCGTGGGGGAGAAGCGGGCGCGGCGGTTATCGGCCACCTTCCCCGCGGCCGCCGCGCGCGTGCCCGATCCCGGCGCCGCGCCGGTGAGGAGGCGGCGCTCGAGCATCGCGATCGACTTCCGAATCGCCTGAATCTCCGCACGAAGCGATTCCACGGCCTGCTTCGACTCACCGCGTGCCGCGGCGCGCATCTCGGCGCGAAGCGCCTTTGTCAGATTAGTCATGGGATTCATCCTCTTCCGTTAGCTGGAGCCGGTTCCATGTTCGGGAGGCGGGTCCGGATGGAACCGTCCCCCCGCGAGAGCCATCCATTGAAGCCGCGCGCACGGACCGCCGGGAGTTCCCTGGTGGTGCCGCCGCTGCAGCCGTTCCACGATTGCCGACACGCCGACGGCGTCGGCATGACGCAGGAGTCC
>JANOOP010000056.1:0-1845 GCA_031421415.1 Candidatus Eiseniibacteriota bacterium | reverse complement strand
ACATGATTCACTCGATGGGCGCGGGCGGACACTTCGTCGAGGAGGATCGAGCCGCCGCGGAAGCATTCGACGCCGCGGCGCGCGCGGCGGGAGTGCGGCGAATGATTTATCTAGGCGGGCTGGGCGGAGAGAAGGAACTCTCCGATCACCTCGCGAGCCGCCTGGAAGTGGGACGCGTCCTCGCCGCCTCCGGCGTTCCGGTGATCGAGTTCCGCGCCTCGATCATCATCGGGTCGGGCTCGTTCTCCTTCGAGATTGGCGGCGCCGATCGCACGTCGTATCTCGGCGTCATGGAGGAGTACTCGCGCCAGCGTGGGCTTCGCCGGCTCATGATTCCGGTCCCCTTCCTGACGCCCACCCTCTCGAGCCTCTGGCTCCGCCTCATCACGCCGCTCTACGCCCCGGTCGGCCGCGCGCTCATCGAGGGCGTCCGGAACGAGACCGTGGTGCGCGACGACCGGGCGCTTCGCCTCTTCGAGGTAAGGCCGAGGGGACTCCGCGAGGCGGTGCGCCGCGCGCTCGAGAACGAAGATCGCGACTTCGCGGAGACACGCTGGTGCGACACGGTCGCGTTTCAGGGCGGCGCCCGGCAAGTGAGAAGAGACACCAACCCACGAGCCGCCTGCGTGTACTTCCAGTCAGAGATTGCCCCTAGGGGGCAGGTGGCGTGGGGAGCGCCACCGGCAGCAAGAGGCCTCAGAGCATAGCTTTGGGGCCTCTCTGCATTGTGGCCCGGCTAGTGAAGTGCGGGCCCTGGATGGCGGCACCCCCCGCGAATCGGGACGGCCGCAGCGCCTGGGCGACCCTCCTCCGTGCGTGGTTCCGGGGATGGTACAATGAAGGCGCGAGCCGGGCCAATCGGAGGAATCAACTTCCAGCCGGCAATGGAGGGCTGAGATGGCGGTCGTACACTCCCTGAAGGGGCAGGTCGCACTGGTGACGGGCGGAGGTCGCGGCCTCGGGCGCGCTTACGCGGAGGGCCTCGCGGGGGCCGGCGCGTCCGTCGCGGTCGCGGCACGGACGGCGTCCCAGTTGGACGAGACCGTCGCCCGAATTGACGCCGCGGGGGGGCGCGCCCGCGCCTATGCCGTCGACGTCACCGACACGGATGCCGTGAAGCGCATGGTGGCGGACGTGGAGAAGGACCTCGGGCCGGTCTCCCTCCTGGTGAACGCTGCGGGTGCGGCCGAACCGCTCGGTCCGATCGCCGAGTGCGATCCCGACGAGTGGTGGCGCGGCGTCGAGATCAACGCGAAGGGCCCCTACCTCTGCACGCGTTTCGTCCTCCCGGGAATGATCGCGCGCGGCGGTGGGCGGATCGTGAACGTCTCGAGCGGCGTCGGCACGCGCTCGTACGACTACCTCTCCTCCTACTGCGTCGGGAAGACCGCGCTGATCCGGCTTACCGAATGCATCGCGGCCGAGACGGCGTCCCAGGGTGTTCGCGTCTTCTCGATCTCGCCGGGCATGGTGCGGACCGACATGAACCGCCTGTTGGTCGGGCACCCGAAGTCGGCCGAGTGGTTTCCCTGGGCGGCGGGGACGCTCGCGAAGGGAAAAGGCTCTTCACCGGAGGCGTCGACGCGGTTGCTCCTGCGCCTGGCGAGCGGCGAGGCCGACGCGCTCTCGGGCCGCCACATCTCGGTGGCGGAGAACCTCGACGCGCTGATCGCCCGCGCCGCGGAAGCGGCGGAGAAGCAGGCGTTGATGCTCCGGCTTTCTTCCCTGGTTTGACCGCCGCCTGACCGCCGCCCCTAATCCCATAGTCGAATAGCGACGGGCCCCGGGGGTGTGGGATGCTTGACCTTGGGTCTGCGCGGCCGCCGTGCCCGAACCTCCACGGGC
>JANOOP010000055.1:0-9724 GCA_031421415.1 Candidatus Eiseniibacteriota bacterium | reverse complement strand
GTTCAGTCGAGCCGCGGCGGAATCCGTCAGCATCGGGGCATGGCCTACCGCCTCGTGAACCAGATCGGGCTCGGGCGTGTAATCGGGCCTCGACCCATGGCGTAAGTACACCGTACAGGGCTGACGCCTCCCGCCGAGGTGGGTCAGGAAGACGGGGAGAATGGCGATGTTGGAGATGAGCGCCATTGCGACGCCCCAGAAGATCTCCACGCTGAAGATCCAGCTGAGATTCTTCCAGTGACGGTCGAGCGGGAGGGTCATGCGGCCAGCCTATCAGGTCGGCCCGAACGCGAGTACCGCGACGTTACGGGGCCCGCTTCCGCGCCTTGGTCGCCTTGATCTGCTCCCAGCGCTCGAGCAGCGTCTTCTCGACGCCCCGCGCGACGCCCCGCCAGTAGACCGGCGTTCCCATCTCGTCGGGAAAATAGCGCTGCGCGTCGATGGCGTCCTCGTGCTGATGCGCGTATTCGTACCCCTCGCCGTAGCCCAGCTCCTTCATCAGCTTCGTGGGGGCGTTTCGGATGTGGAGCGGCACGGGATAGGGCGGTTTCTCCAGGGCGTCCCGGGCCGCCGCCTTGTAGGCGAGGTAGATGGAATTGCTCTTCGGCGCGAGCGCCAGGTAGACCACCAATTCGGCGAGCGCGGTGTTGCATTCGGGCATGCCGAGGAAGTGGACCGCCTCCTTCGCGGCGATCGCGAGCCGGAGCGCCCCGGGATCGGCCAGGCCGACGTCCTCCGACGCGAAGCGCACCAGGCGGCGCACGACGAACATCGGGTCCTCCCCCGCTTCGAGCATCCGGGCCAGCCAGTAGAGCCCCGCGTCGGGATCGCTCCCCCGGAGGCACTTGTGGAGCGCGGAGACAGTGTTGTAGTGCTCTTCCCCGACGCGATCGTAGGGGAGCGACCGCCGCTGGGCCGCTTCGCGAACGTCGGCCTCGGTGAGGATCGGCGGCGTGCGCCGTCGCGCCAGCCCCGCCGCGATCTCCAGTGTGGTGAGCGCCACGCGCGCGTCGCCGCCGGCGAGGGAGGCGACGAAACGGACCACGTCCGCCGGGGCCGAGAGCCCGGTCCCGCCCACTCCGCGCTCCGCGTCCCCGAGCGCGCGATCCAGGATTCGCGCGATCGCCGCCTCATCGAGAAGGTCGAGCACGATGACCTTCAGCCGCGAGAGGAGCGCGTTGTTCACCTCGAACGACGGATTCTCGGTCGTCGCGCCGACGAGCACGATCGTCCCATCCTCGACGTGCGGGAGGAAGGCGTCCTGCTGGCCCTTGTTGAACCGGTGGATCTCGTCGACGAAGAGGATGGTCGATTGTCCCATGGCGGCGCGCGCCGCGCGGGCGCGCTCGATCGTCTCGCGCACTTCCTTCACGCCGGAGGTGACCGCGCTGAACGCCACGAACGTGGCGCCGCGCGCCTCCGCCAGGAGCCGGCCCCGCGTCGTCTTTCCGCAGCCGGGCGGGCCCCAGAAGATCAGCGAGGGGATGGCGCGCGAACGGATCGCGTGACGCAGGAGCGAGTCGGGGCCGAGGAGACGATCGCTTCCCTCGAACTCATCGAGCGTCCGTGGCCGCATCCGCTCGGCGAGAGGGGCCCTCGCGGGAACGCGCGGCGACTTTCCGCCCGGACCCGGGCCCTCACCGCCGAAGAGATCGAGCGAATCGCCCATACCTCAGTCCTTCCGGACTCTCTCGTGCTCGTGCCCGACTTCGACGAAGGGAACGTCCTCGGCGAGGGCGGGATCGATGCGGGGCGTGCGTGACGGCTTGACGACCCCTTGCCTGGCATCGGAACGGGGCGGCGCGGGCCGTCCCGGCTCATGGGCCCGATTCGCGCGCCGAATGGCGGCAAAGACGAGGCGGAGCGCGAAGAGCGCGGCCAGCGCGACGAAGAGGCGGCTCAGGAATCCGAACAAGAAGCGTCTCCCCCGGCGATCCGCCCGCGCCTAGCGGGAGGCCGTCTGACGCAGAGACCGCGACGCCTTGGCGGTCAGTTCGGCGAGCGGAAGTTCGTTCCACTCGACGATCTCGTGAAAAGCCTGGATACGCCGCTCCACCATCTGGTCTTCCCGCTTCGCCGCGAAAAAGGTCCCCTTGTTCGTGAGGACGTCCCGCTCGAACAGGGTGGGCATCGGGTAGTGCTCGCGCTCGTGGGCCGGGATGTGCTTTTCGAGCAGATAGGCCCGCTCCGAGCGCTCCTCGGGTGGCGCCGGCGCGTCCTCCGCGAGCGGCTTGATGACCTGGTAGGCGCGAAGCGAGAGAAGCTCCGTCCAGACGTCGACGCTCGCGATGCCGCCCTGGGGCGTCGCGTGGAACGTGAAGAAGGGAGTGATCTCGTGGCTCGCCCCGGTCTCCTCGCCCAGAATCAGGGCCAGGCGCGTCAGTCGCGCGAGTCCGGCGATCCCCTTCACGTGCGGCACCGCGCGTGTGTCGGCGTTCCAGTAGAGGAGCATCAGGAAATCGCCCCGCGTCAGGGGGCCGGTGGCCGCGATGTTGGCGTGCGGGATGCCGCTGCTCAAGCGTCTCTCCTTCGGGCCCTGCGGCCCTGTCGCTGCGGAATCGAGGCGCTGGGACGGCGTTCCGCTACTGGTCGCCGCGCTCCCCGATCCTCAGCAGCTGGATCGTTCCATTCGTGGTGGCGAACGTGAGGGCGGCGCCCTTGCCGCTTCCACCGATCGTTCCGCGAATCGACTTGCTGCTCATCGCCCCGCTCAGCGTCAGCGGGAATGAACTCGTCACCTTGCCGTTTGTCGTGGAGGCCGTCACGGAAGCCTTGAGCGACGGCGGCAGGTGGACCACCACATTTCCGTTCGTCGTCCCCAGGGCCACGCTGCCGTTCTCGGCCAGGGATCCGATTTCCGCCCGGATGCTCCCGTTCGTCGTCGTACCCGACACGTCGCCGGAAATCGCGAGGAGTTCCAGCTCGCCGTTCGTCGTCTCGACTTCGACCGGTCCGCTGGCGCCCGAGACTCGAATATCGCCGTTCGTCGTGGCGGCGTCCACGCCGCGACTCGTCCCGCGCACGCGGATCTCACCGTTCGTCGTGTGCAGCGTCACGGCCGTCGCCTTCGGGACCTGAAGGTAATAGTGGATGTCCATCGCCGCGATCTTCCGCCCCAGGAAGTCCCAGAGCCCCACGTTTTCACGCCGCTTCGGGTAGCGGCTCACGATCTCGAGCCGGCCTGGCCTCAGCTCGACATCAGCCTTCAGCTCTTTGAGTAGCGCTTGCGCCTGCTGAGCGTCCGCGGCGCGCACGGTCCGCGTGATCTGGACGCGCACCTGGGGGCGGTCCCAGGCCTCGATCACGATCCGGCCGTTTCGGCTCTCGATCGTGACCTCGCCTTCGGGCGCGAATTCGAAGACCTTTTCGGCGACCTTCTTGGCCTGCGTCGCCGCGGCCGTATCGGCGCCCGCGACCGACATCACGAGCGCGGCGACCAGCGCCACGCCGACTCCTGCCCCGCGTCTAGCGAAGTTCTTCATGATCGCCCTCCTCGAGTTCCGGAACCGGTTCCTTCACCAGTCTTTACGCCCCGGAACAGGAGCTTGTTTCGCTACACGCTGAAGCGGACGTTGAGGATGTCGCCGTCCCGAACTCTATAGTCCTTACCCTCGGTCCGCAAGAGCCCTTGGTCGCGCGCCTTGTTCAACGCTCCAGCTTTCATAAGATCATCGTAGGTAATCACTTCGGCGCGAATAAAGCCGCGCTCCAGATCGCTGTGGATGGCCCCCGCGGCCTCCGGCGCCAGCGCGCCGTCCCGCACCGTCCAGGCCCTCACCTCGTCCGGCCCGACCGTGAAGAAGGAGAGGAGGCCCAGGGCCTCGTAGGAGAGCCGGATCATGCGCGTGAGTCCCGGTTCCTGGATGCCCAGGACCTGCATGAATTCCCTCGCGTCGTCGTCCGAGAGTGCGGCCAGCTCGGCCTCGGTCTTCGCCGAGAGGGCGATGACCGGAGGGCGCGGCTCCGCCAGGCGCTCGAGGACGGGAGCCACGACGGCCGCCTCGCCTCGCTTCATCGTCTCGTCGTCCGTGTTGACCACCACGATCCAGGGACTCGCCGAAAGAAGTCGAAAGCCGCGGAGCGATCGCTCCTGCTGCTTATTCAGCGGGACCGATCGCGCCGGGCGCTCGTTCTCGAGCGCCTCCATCACGAGTTTGAGCGCCTCGTGCTCGGCCGGATCCTCGGGCTTCTTTCCAACCTTCAGCGACTTCTCGATCCGATCCACGCGGCGCTCCACGACCGCCAGGTCCTCGAGCAGGAGTTCACTCACCAGCCACGACGCGTCGCCGGCGGGATCGATCGTCTCGCGGAAATGGGGAACGGCGGGGTCCTCGAAGGCGCGGACAACCAGGACGAAGGCGTCGACGTCGCGCAGCGCCGTGAGCGCCGCCAGCGTCCCACGCTCGGTGCGGCCTGGCGCGGTCTCCATCGGCGGAGCATCGACGTAGTCGACCTTGGCGGGCGTGAACTTCTTCGGCTGGTAGAGATCGCGGAGCTTGTCGAGGCGCGCGTCGGGGACCTTCACCGACCCGAGATGGACCTTCTCGCCGCGGGACGTGCCGGTGTCGGCCTGCCCGCGCGTCAACGCCGCGAAGAGCGTGGTCTTGCCGCTTTGGGGCGGCCCCAAGATTCCGAGTTTCACGAGGTGGGGAGGTCGGGGATGGCGGCTACGCGCCCTTCCCGCCCGACGCCGCGATCTTCACGGCGAGCGTGTCGGCCTGCTCGCGCGCGTAGGGCGCGTCTTCGTCGTCCGGGAAATGCTTCACGTAGTCGAGGTAGTGTTTGCGAGCCGTGGTCCATTCACCCTGCCGCCGCCAGGCGCCCGCGATTTCCAGGTGGGCCGGGCGGAACATGTCACTGGTGGGATAGCGGTCGAGAATCATCTGCGCGAACTTCCGCGCGTTGGCGTAGTCCTTGTTCTTCCGGAACATCCGGGCCACGGTGTAGAGCGCGTCGTCGACCTGGCCGCTCGCGTTCTTCGGATCGAGTTCGACCAGTTTCAGGTACTGCGTCCGCGCCTGGTCGTGGAGCCCGTGCCCGAAGTACTTCTCCGCGAGACGAGACACGAACTCGGGGTCGCTCCCCTTCGTCGCGGCATCGGCCTCCAGCGCGGCCAGCGTGTTCTTCCCCGCCAGATAGTCGTCCACCTGCTGGATGAAGCCTGGCGCGCGGCTATAGCCGACGAGCCGGTCTATCTCCGTGCCGTCGGACCGGAGCAGCAGGATGGTCGGGTACGATTTGACGCGATACTTCGCGGCGGTCGCCGTGTCCACCTCGGCGTTCAGCTTCGCCATGGTGAACTTGCGCGAGTATTCGATGAATTGACTGTCGACGTAGGTAGACTCTTCCAGAGCCTTACACCATTCTCACCAGTCTGTGTAGAAATCGAGAAGGATCGGTCGGCCCGTCTTCTGCGCGTCGGCGAACGCGGCGTCGATGGAGAGATTCCACACGACAGCCTTCGGAACTTCCTGTTTCGCCTGCTGGCAGGCGCCCACGACCAGCGTGAGCGCGAGGACCGCCGTCCATCCCCAGGCCTTGCCAGCCTTGCCCATGAAGGGCCTCCCCCTGAGGTATCGAGGATCGGGAAACGACGACATTCATGCCCGATGATCGGCCCCGCCGCGTCCGCTGTCAAGCGCCCTGGCGCCTCCCGCAGCGGCGAAAAAGGCCTGGCCGCCCCCTCGAGCCGGTCGCTATGCTCGGTCGTGATGGTCGAGCGATCGGAGGGATCGGCGTGAGTGCCTGCGCTTTCTGTGGCGGAGCTTTGGACGTGGCGATGAGGATCGTGAGGGACACGGAGTGTCCCCACTGCCGTCGCGATCTCCACGCCTGCGTCCAGTGCCGTCACTACGATCCGCACGCCCACAACAAGTGCCTGGAATCGCAGGCCGAGTGGGTCACCGACCGCGAGCGGCGGAATTTCTGCGATTACTACAAGCTTCAACCGGCCGGACGGCCGGGGGCAACCCGCGGCCGCGACGATTCGGCCCGGAAGAAGCTGGACGACCTCTTCAAGACCAAGGAGCCCGACACCGAATGAAGCTCGACATCCTCGTTTTCGGCCCGCACCCCGACGACGCCGAAATCGGCGCCGGCGGCCTCCTGCTCAAGATGAAGGATTTGGGGTACGCGACCGGCATCTGCGACATGACCACCGGCGATATGGGCTGGGGCACGCCCGAAGAGCGGGTCGCGGAGTGCGACGAGGCGGCCAAGATCCTGAAACTCGACGTTCGCGTGAATCTCGACCTCGGCGACAACCGGATCGAAGACACCTTCGAGAACCGCTGCAAGCTGGCCGGCGTGATCCGCGAGTATCGCCCCCAGATCATCGTCGCTCCCTACTATGCGATTCCCCCCGGGCGGGGCCTCGGGCACAACGACCACTGGAAGACGGGAATCCTTGCCGCCCAGGCCTTCAACCTCGCGCATCTGCGGAAAGCGCCCGTCCCCGGCGACGCGTATCAGGCGCGCGCGATCTACTACTACTACATCCCGCCCGGCAAGCGCCCGACCTTCGTCGTCGACGTCACGCCCTATTTCGAGACGTGGATGCAGGCGCTCGAGGTCCATCGGACGCAGTTCAGCAATCCCGAGAAGCCAAAACCGAAGTCCCATCAGCAGACGCTCGCCGATGTCGTCCAGATGTCGGCCCGCACGCACGGCTGGTCGATCGGCACGACGTACGCGCAGGCGTACCTGGCAACGGGGCCGCTTCGGATCGGAAATCCGATGGAGCTGGTGCGGGAGATCGAGCCGCGGCCGTAGAAAGGGCTGGGCCGCGTCGCGGGGCTACGGCTCGACGGTGGGCTTGTCGAGGATCTCGTGCAGTTTCTTGGGATCCGTGACCGGACCTCGCCACCCGGTTGTGGTCCACCGGTAGATAGCGGGTGAAACCGCGTTCGAAGGCGGTCCGTCGGGCCAGGAGTTGGCGGCACCTTTCCGCGGCGGCGCATCGAGATAGCGAATCACGAGCTCGGGGATCGGTGCGTTTCGCGCCGCCGTCCGTAACGCCTGCGTAGCCTTCCGCCCCCGATCGCCCTCCGCGTTGCCGAGCACGAGGAGCCGCACCGGCTCCCGCCGGAGGCGAAGAACGAGTTCCGCGCGCGCCGGGTCGAGGACGATGCGATCGCCCGACTGGAGGTAGTGGGCGGTCCGTTCGGCGACATCCTTGTCTTCCTGGCGGCCACCCAGCCAGTATCGCCGCAGGAAGAACGTAGCGGCCTCCACATTCGCTCGCTCCGGCTTGTCTCCCGCCCTCAGTCTCCCGACGGCCGTCGTATCTCGCGGGGCATAGCGGAATCCTCCCTCCCGCTGATCCTCGAGATTGGCTCGCATCCACGCAGCAAGCGAGTCGACGCGGGTGAGTAAGGGGTCTCCGGGCGAATCACCATACACGGCGTAGACGTCCAGCATCGCGTTCCCCAGCGAAGCGTGGTCGGCCAGGAGCCCAGGAGCGGTGCGCTCCCTTCCCGTCTCGGCGTGGTAGTAGGATCCGCCGCCGCGCGACATCGTCCCCATCAGGCGACTGAGCTCTGAATACCCATCGATGCCCGACTTGGCGTCGTGTTCCCAAGCGAGAACCGCGGAGGACATCCGCGCACCGGCATCCATCGTGACGAGGGATGAGATGAGCGGAGTTCCCAGCCGCTCCCTGGCCCCGCGGCTCAGGCGAAAATAGACTTCCCCCTCCATCCAGCGACGATCGTGGAGCCGCAGGTCGGGTGCGACCGATTGGCGCCAGCGCGCCCGATCGGCCCCAGGAGTATGAAACCCGACACGTACGAAGAGACTTCCCTCCACGAATTGCTTGACGCGAATCGACGCCTCCTTGAACCGCGCTTCCCCCGTCGCTCGGGACACACGGGTCAAGATCGAAAGCGCCGACGCCTGTTCGTCCAAGAGCCGTTCGTAGCGCGGTTTCGTCCAATCCGGCTCCAGCGAAGCGGAAGAAGCCGCCGTCCACGGAGTCCTGGAGCGCCAGCGCCGCGGCGGTGGCGCGAACGGCCAGCGCCCGCAGGTCATCGTCGCGTCGCGCGTCGGCCGCCCGGAGCAGGAACGAAATGGCGTCCCAGTGCGCCGTCTTCGGCGCGGCGCCGAATCCACCGTACACCTTGTCCTCGGAATCGCGCAGCGCCGCGATGTTCCGCTCGATGTACTCCTCTTCCGAAAGGCTCGGGGGGAGAAGCGAATCGGGCTCCCAGGTCCGCGCCACCGCCTTCTCGGCCTCCGCGACCTTGCGATCCACCTGCTGGCGATTCACTCGATAGAAGCGCACCGCCTCCTTCAGGAAATCTCGCAGAGGCCCGGGAGGCAGGTAGGTCTTGGCGAGAAGAAGATGCCCATTGGCGCTGAGGATGCCGGTGGTGGGCCATCCATTCGTGAGGTAGCGGTCTCCGATATCGGGGCGGAGATCGTAATCGACGCGTATCGGAATGAAGTCGGCATTGATCTCGGCGATGACGGCGCTATCGGTGTACGACTCCTCGGACATCACCCGGCACCAGTGGCACCAGGTAGCGGTGATGTCGAGAAGGACTAGTTTGTGCTTCGCTTTTGCCTCGTCGAAAGCGTCGCGAGTCCACTCCCGCCACTCGACCGTCCGGGGCGCCGTCGCCACGACCGGAGCGCCGCGCGCGGTTGCCACGTCAGCTCCCCGCGCGACGCCGAAAGCGAGTGCGACAGCGCTGGCGATCACGGCGAGAAGGAGACGCGCGAACTTCAGCCGACTCACCTCTTCCGTGCCGCCTTCTTCGACTTCGCCTGCCGTGCCGCGTTCCGCACCGCGCGCTCCGCCAGGTAGCGCTCCAGATCCTGCTCGGTTCGAATCAGGATCTTCTCGGCGGGCGTCGTGCAGTAGCGTTCGCACTCGGCCGGATCGTACTCGCGGCAGATGTGGGGGCGGAACTCGTAGTGGGTGCACTGCCCCTCGACCAGCCATTCGCACGGCGTATCGAACTGCACCATCCAGTTCCCCTCCCAATCCGCGAAGACCGAGACATTTTTGTGGAGGACGTACCAGCGGATGTTGTCGAAGTCCCGCTTCGTGCGCGGCGTCGGGATCTCGATGGACACGTAGCGGCAGCAGTGGTCGCAGCCGGCGCACGGGTTCCCCTCGGGGAGCGCGTAGCGACCGTCGTTCAAGAGGGGCACGCCGATGGGCGGCCGGGGTGGCCGCATCGGAGGGGTGTCCGCCTTGGGCGTGACGCGTGGCGACAGGAGTCGGATATCTTTGGGTTCGGTCATGGTTGGGATCGGTCCCGCGCGTCACGGAGTCGCGAGGGGTCGCGTCAGAATAGCGCGAATCGCGCCGAAGGCAAACGAGGGAAGCGGGGGCGCGGATCCCCGGCGCGGCGCGGCTGAAACGAACGAGGCGGCCGACTCGTGAGAGCCGGCCGCCTCGCGTTGCTTCCCCGCCCCGAAGGGCCGTCCGAACGGGGCCTACTCGCCCGCGGGCGCCGCGGCCGCTTCCGCGCCGCGCTTGAATCCGGCCGGAATGGCGTGGGAGATCTTCGCGCTGTCGGCCGCCCAGTCGACGAACTTCCCGCCGGTGGCCTTCTTGTTGTGGCACTTCTCGCCGGTCTTCTTGGTCGGCATCAGGAGTCCGTGATCCTCTGCATTGAGACACTTGTCGCGGAGCCCTTCAATGGTCTACTTCTTCAGATAGTTTATGCCCGCGCCGTGGCACGACTCGCAGCCGACACCGTCGGCGGCCACGAAC
>JANOOP010000054.1:0-11424 GCA_031421415.1 Candidatus Eiseniibacteriota bacterium | reverse complement strand
GCGCGTTCATGCAGAAGGCCGGGGCGCTCGGGTACCTGATCAACCTCGACACCGACCTGCGGCTCAACAAGCCGCAGCTCGACATCTCCATCGATCGCGAGCGGGCGGCGCAGCTCGGAGTGTCGGTGACCGACATCGGGACGACGCTCGAGACGTTTCTCGGAGGGCGCGCCGTCTCGACGTTCAAGCGCGGCACGAAGCAATACGACGTCATCGCCCAGGTGAAGCCGCAGGGGCGCGCGACGCCGGACGCGATCGAGGGGATCTACCTCCGCGGAAGCGGGGGGCTGGTGCAGCTGGCCAGCGTGGTGCGCGTGACGGAGACCGTGGCGCCGAAGGAGCTGAATCACTACAACCGCGTCCGCTCGGCGACCATCACCGCGAACCTCCCGCCGGGCTTCCCGCTCGGCATGGCGCTCGACGCGCTCGACGGCATCACGAAGAACGACCTCCCGGCGGGTATCCGCCACGAGCTGGGGGGCCAGTCGCGCGAATTCCGGGACTCGAGCACGAGTCTCTACCTCCTCTTCGTCTTCGCGCTCGTCTTCATCTACCTCGTGCTGGCGGCGCAGTTCGAATCGTTCATCCATCCGCTGACGATTCTGCTCGCCGTGCCGCTGGCGGTGGTGGGAGCGCTGGTGTCGCTTTTCCTCTTCCGCCAGAGTCTCAACATCTACAGCCAGATCGGGCTGATCATGCTGATCGGCCTCGTGACGAAGAATTCGATTCTGATCGTGGAGTACGCCAATCAGCTACGGGCGCGCGGACTCTCGATCGTGGACGCCGTCACGGAGGCGTCGAAAATCCGGCTCCGCCCGATTCTCATGACGTCGCTCGCGACGATCTTCGGGGTGCTCCCGATCGCGATCGGCCTGGGCGCGGGAGGCGAGGCGAGACGGCCGCTGGGCATCGCCGTGGTCGGCGGGATGGCCGTCTCCACGTTCCTCACCATGGTTCTCGTTCCGGTCATGTATACGGTGCTGGCCCGCTTTACCGGCGAGGTCGCGGCGGAATCGCCGGTGGCCGCCGAGCAGGCCGCGGCCTCCTCGGAGCGCGCAGATTCAGCGGAGGCGGCGCCGGTCGGATAGGCCGCCGGGCGACATCGCTACGAACCAGCCCGCTCGGCGGTGGACCAGCAGGTACACCTCCCGACGGAAAAGCGACTCCAGCGCGCCGCTCCGCGACGTGACGACCGGCAGTTGCGCGCTTCTCCCTGTTCGTCGAACGCGCGGCATGCTTCCTGCCTTGCACGCCCTTGTCGCCGCTCCGAGCGGCTTCCCGACAGCCATTGCTACGTGGGGGAACACCAAGGAGGGAAGTTCATGACCTATTCTCGCTTCGCCGCAACGCCCATCCGCCGTCTGCTCGCCTTCGCTGTTGTCGCCGCGCTCCTCGCGGCCGCCGCCGGAACGCTACACGCGCAAACCACCGGCACCACGGCCACGCTCCTCTGGACGGCCCCTGGAGACGACGGGACGATCGGCCGGGCCTCCCGTTACGACATTCGGTATAGCGCCGCCACGATCTCCGGCGCCGACACGCTCAGTTGGTGGAACGCCGCCACGGTCCTTCCGACCACCGGGAAGGTGCCCGCGCTATCGGGAGCGCCCGATTCGATGGCGGTAACCGGTCTCACCGCCGGCACGCGCTACTACGCCATCATTCGCACCGGCGACGAGGTGCCGAACTGGAGCGGCTACTCGAACGTCGCGATCATGGACCTTCGGGATCTGATCGCACCGGCACGGATCGCCGACTTCCGGACCCGGTAAGGGACACGTGCCGATCCGGGAGGATCGGTCTCGCCAGTTTTGTCATATGCCAATCTTGTCATAAGACTTCGGGCGCCCAGAAGCCACCCACCACCGCACCGCTTCGGTTCCTCGTGAAAACGCGCGATTCTTATGCGTGGAGAGCGCGGGAAGGGACCCGCGACACGATCCCGCGGAGGAAGCGCGCCATGAAACTCAAGAAGCAGCGGGCGGCGAGCAGGGTGGCCGTCGAAGGGGCGGTGCTGATGCGCATGAATGCCTTCTTGCGCGAGAGAACGCTGGACCGTTTTCTCGCCGCGCGCGATGCCATGCTTGTCTCGTGCCACTTCGATCCCAAATCGACCGTGTTGCCGGACGTCTATCGGCTGCTCGGCCGTGGCCAGTATCGCCAGGTGCTCGCCATCGCCACGCAGGCGATGGCGAATTGGGTCCTGAACCCCGGAGTCCACTTCGTCGCGGCGCAGGCGCTTCGCGAACTGGGCGACGAGGATCGGGCGGAGCACGAGGCGGAGACCGGCCGCGCCCTCCTGGGCGGCCTGCTCATGACCGGGGACGGGTCACCGGAGCGGCCCTACATCGTCCTGCGGGCGGCCGACGAGTACGACGTCCTGGCGAGCATGGGGCTCCGCTGCCGGGCGCACCAGGTCGCGTATCGAAATGGACGGGCGTACGACGCGCTGGCCTGCGACGACGGAAGTGACGTCTGGTTCGACGTCAGCGCGGCGGCCGGCGTGGGGCTGAGGCCGGGCGTCGCGGCGTAGGAACGGGGTCGTCCACGGCGGTCAGATCACCGTACGACTTCCGGAGCGACGCGACGTCGATGGCATTCATGGAGGCGGAGTAGGATGCAAGACGTTGGAAGCGCGCGAGTGGTATCCTCCCGGCCCACGGACTCCACCACCAGGGAGGGCAGCATGGACCGAAATCAGAAGCGGCACTCGAGGCGGATACCAGGATTTCTGCTCCTCGCCATCCTCTCCGCCGCCGCGCTCGGCGGGATCACCGGCTGCGCGGGACTGCGCGAGGCGATCGCGCTCCGCCAGGTCGATTTCCGCTACGACCGAATCTCCGATCCGGCGATTGTGGGGATCCCGCTGTCGCGCCTGACGCGCTACGAAGACCTCTCGATCGTTGACGTCGGCCGCCTCGCGCTGGCCGTTGCCTCCAAGGATGTCCCGCTCGACATCACCGTCCATCTCGAGGGGAAGAACCCCGCCACGAACAACACCACGGCCCGCATGATGCGGCTCGATTGGGTCTACCTGGTGGACGAGAAGTCGATCATCTCCGGGCAGATGACGCAGGAGTTCGCCTTCCCTCCGGGAGAGGTGCGCGACGTGCCGGTGGGGGTGCGGTTCAACCTGGTGGGGCTATTCGGAAACGACGGCCGCGTGCTCTTCGACACGGCGCTCATTCTTTCGGGACAGCGGACGACGACGAAGAAGGTGGCGCTCCGGCTCACGCCGACGATCGACACGTCCCTGGGGCCGATCCGCTATCCGGTGCCGATCACGCTCGACCTGGCCGCGGGAAACTAGCCCGGCGCGCGGGTACGGCGAGGCTAAATCTTTAAGGGGACGCAGGCTACGGGGCGCCTCGATTTCGCTGGCCGTGGGGCGGTTCTCCGCCGATACTTCCCTAAAGGACCCGCCATTCCGCGATCCCGCCATTTCATAACCCCGACGATCGGAGCCCCGTGACTCTCGTCTACGCCATCCTCGTAGGTACCCTAGCCGGCATCGTCCAGGGCAGCTTCATCGAGTGGGCCTTCCATCGCTACTGGCTCCACCGGCCCTGGCTTCCGAAGAACTGCTTCACCGCCCATACACTCGTTCACCACCAGCTCTGCAAGCACGACGACACGTTCCACGTCGTCGAGGAGGAGCAGCACGAGGCGCTCTCCTTCCAGTGGTGGGGCGGGCCGTTGATCATCGCGATCAACATCACTCCCTGGCTGCTTCTTTCGTGGTGGTTCGGTTCCCTTGGATGGGCGCTACCCTACGCCCCGTTCGTCGTCAGCGTCGGCAGCGCGTTCGCGCTCTACTACGCGGGCTACGAGGGACTGCACTACCTGATGCACTTGCCGTCGATCCCTTGGATCGAGCGGATGAAGTACTTCCAGTTCATCAAGAAGCACCACCGCATCCACCACATCCACATGAACCGGAATCTGAACGTACTCCTTCCTCTGGCGGATCTCTGCCTCGGCACGCTTGTCACGGCGATGCCGGAAGCGAGGCCCACGCCCCAGTCGGCTCGTGGCATCGCGCGGCGCCACAGCAAGGCGAAGAAGAAGGATGGCGTGAGGAAGCGCGAGAAGGTCGCCTAGACCTTCCCGCGCGCCCGGGCGCCTGATGCACCGGCCGCGGGGCTCCCGGCGCCGCGGCCTCTAGCGCGAGGACTTCTTCAGCACCGCCAGAATCTCCTCCCCGTATTTCTCCACTTTCGCCGGTCCGATGCCGTAGCAGAGCCTCAACTCGTCGAGGTCGCCGGGGCCGATGACCGCGATGTCGTCGAGCGTTCGGTCGGAGGCGACGACGAAGGCGGGCACCGAGTCGGTGCGGGCACGCTCCAGGCGCCACCGGCGGAGGGCGTCGAATCGCGCGGCGTGGCCCGCCGGTTTGTCGTCGCCCAGAGCGCCGAGCGCGCCCGGCATTCCGGCGGCCCTTCCGGCGCCCGCCCCCGCGGATGGCGCGCGTCGCTGCTCTCCGCGCGCCGCGCGCCGCGGGCTGGGCGCCTTCAGCGAAGGCAGGATCAATCGCGCCTCGCGCTTCCCGGCGAGGACTGCCTTGCCGAGATCGGTCAGCCGGAGGAGGGGATACTCGCCCTCCGTGAAGTCGACCCACCCCGCCGTGACGCAACGCTGCAACGCCTGGCCGAGCCACGCTTCGGGATAGCGCGCGAGCGCGCCGGCGTCGCGATGCCCGCCCAGGCCGTAGCGAATCAGCCGGTCGTCCGTCTCGCCGCGCAGGAATTTCACGGTCACCTTGAAGCCGAGGCGCTGATCCACCAGCCGGACCGCCGAGAGGAGCGCCATCGCGACCGCGTGGCTCTCGGTGCCTGGGCCGCTCGCGCCGCCATCGGGACCGCTCTCCGCCAACTCCCTACAGACGTCGCACCGTCCGCAGCCGTGAAGCGTCTCCACCTCGTCGCCGAAGTAGCGGAGGATGGCATCGTGCCGGCAGGTGCCTCCCTCGGCCCAGCGCAGAAGATCGCGAAACATCGACCAGCGGTGCTCCACCCACGCCGCGCCGGCTCCGTCCTGACTTGCGCCGCGCTCGATCAGCGATTTTCGCCGCGGGATGTCGGAGAGGCGAAGAAGGAGAAGCCCGAAGGCGTCGGCGCCGTCCCGGCCGGCACGCCCCACCTCCTGGTAGTACGCCTCCACCGAGTCGGGAGGGGAGAGATGAATCACCGCGCGAACGTCGGCGCGGTCGATCCCCATGCCGAAGGCGTTCGTGGCCGTGACCACGTCCAACTCGCCTGTCATGAAGCGTTTCTGGACTTCGCTTCGCAAGTCGCCTGATAGCCCCGCGTGGTACCAGTCGGCACGCCATCCGGCCGCACGCAGCCGTTTCGCCTCGGCCTCGGAATCGGCCCGGCTGAGGCAGTAGAGGATGGCGGCGCCCGGTTTCCGTCCGGCGGGACCCGGTCCTCCGAGAGCCTCCGCCAGGGCGTCGTCGATGCAGAGCCGAAGCTCGCTCGCCGTGTCGGGGGTGGACACCCGCAACGAGAGGTTCGGCCGGGCGAAGCCGCGGAGGATCTGCGGCGTGTCGGGACCCAGCTTGAGCTGCGTGACGATGTCGTCGCGCACGGCCGGCGTGGCCGTCGCCGTGCAGGCAAGGACCATGGCGGCGGGGAACTGCTTCACGAAGTCGCCGATGGCCAGGTACTCGCGCCTGAAATCGTGTCCCCAGTGGCTGATGCAATGCGCTTCGTCAATGGCCACGAGGGGAGGATCGAGTTCGCGAGCCAGTTCCTGAAATCCTGGATAGGGAAGTCGCTCCGGCGCCACGTAGACCAGGCGGTACTCGCCCGCGCGAATGCCGCGAAGCCGCGCGCGGGCTTCCTCGTCGGAAAGCGTGGAGGCGAGGTAGGTGGCCGCCACCCCGCGCTGCTGAAGCCCCGCGACCTGGTCCTGCATGAGCGCGATCAGGGGGGAAATGACGAGCGTGGTCCCCTGGAGCATGGTGGCGGGAAGTTGATAAATGAGGCTCTTCCCGCCGCCCGTCGGTGCGACGAGCAGGAGGCGGCGGTGCTGGAAGAGAGTCTCCAGCGCCTCGCGCTGGCCCGGGCGAAACGCGGCATAACCGAGCTGGCGAAGGGCGGCCGTGAATTCCGATGTCGAGCGAGTCGTCGTTCCCATGGCCTATCGATCAGGGGCTGTGGCGCGCGGGGGGCCGATGGCGAGGAGCAGGGGGAATGTAGACGATGAACTCCTGTGAGGGAAGGGCGACCTGCTATGCTTCCGCCGCATGCGCCGCCACGTCACTCCGCGCCTCGGGCTCCTGACCTTCGGCCATCTCACCATCGATTCGTATTCCTCGTTCTTCGCGCCGCTCCTTCCGCTGCTGGTGGCGAAGCTCGGCCTGAGTCTCACGCTGGTGGGAACGCTGGTGGCCCTCTCGTCGATCACCTCTTCCTTCTCCCAGCCGCTCTTCGGTCTTCTCTCCGATCGGATGCGGCGTCCCTGGTTCGTGGCGCTGGGACCTCTCACCGCGGCGATCTTCATGAGCGCGCTGGGGCTGGCGCCGAGCTACGGCGCCCTGGTCGCGCTGCTCATGCTGGCCGGTCTCGGCGTCGCCGCGTTCCATCCGCAGGCGGCGGCGCTCGCGGCGGAGGCGACCGGACGCCGGAGCATCTCCATGGCGATCTTCGTGACGGGCGGGACGCTGGGGTTCGCGCTCGGTCCAATGTTCGCCGTGGGGGTCGTGACCACGTTTGGGCTCGAGCGAACCTGGGTGGCGGTGGTGCCGGGGATCGCCGCGTCGGCGCTCCTTTTCTTTTGGCTCGGGCGGACGGAGGCGAAGCCGCGGCAGCACGAGAAGCCGCCGCCGCTGCGCGCGCTCCGTCCGGTGCTCCGCCCTCTCATGCTCCTCTACGCCGCGACGGTGTCGCGCTCCGCGATCGCCACCGGCTACATGACCTTCCTGCCGCTCTACCTCCACGAACGAGGCTATTCGTTCTCGCGGAGTGGGGCGATGGTGTCGCTCTACCTTCTCTGCGGCGCTCTCGGTGGATTCCTCGGCGGATGGCTCGCCGATCGGATCGGGGGCCGCCGCGTGATCGCCGCCTCGTTCGCGGGGGCGCTGCCGCTCTTCGTCGCCTCACTCTTCCTGGACGATCGATTCGGGATCTCCTGCCTTCTCCTGGGATCGTTCGTGCTCCAGGCCTCGCTCCCGGTGAACGTCGTGCTGGGACAGGAACTCTCGCCGGCGCATTCGTCCACCATCTCGAGCTTACTGATGGGGGCCGCGTGGGGGATGGGGGCGCTCATCGTGGGACCGATCGGAGCCCTGGCGGACGCCCGCGGAATTCACGCGGCGCTCCTGGCGCTCGCCTGCATGCCGGCCGTGGGACTCGCCTGCGCGATCGCGCTTCTGAGGACGGGTCCCCGGTCATGACGGGCGGCCCCGCCCGCGCGCCCATCCCCCTGCCCATCCCGCGCTGCCCATCCCGCGCTTGACCGCCGCCCCCGTAAAGCCTCACAATCCCGCGTCAAACGGACACATACGACCCGAACAGGAGGATCCGAGAAGCCATGTCCGACATCGCTCTCGCGCCGCACCACTCGCACGATCCGATCCCGAGCAAGTGGCCGATCGTCACGGCCCTTGGCGCCGGGCTTCTCCCCGTCGGCATCGTCCTGAACGGCCACGGGAACAAGATCGGCATCGCGATTCTCCTGGTCGGCCTCCTGATCACGATCGTCGGGGTGGGGCGCTGGTGGGGCGAGCTCCTTCGCGACAAGTTCACGGGGAAGGACCTGTCGGATGCCGATGGGCGACTAAAGGCCTCGTTCAAGATCTTCATCGCGTCCGAAGCGGCGATCTTCGCCGCCTTCTTCGCCGCGCTCTTCTACGCGCGCTATCACGCCAAGGTCTGGCCGCCCGAGGGGATGCCGCACTTCAGCCTCCTCCTGCCGGCCGTGAACACGTTTATCCTCCTCTTCTCCTCGGTGACTTGCCATTTCGCGCACATGGCGCTGGAGCGGGGCCGTAGGGAACAGTTCGTCTCGGGTCTCCTGATGACGATCTTCCTCGGCGCCCTCTTTCTTTGCGGCCAGGCGTACGAATACGGCGTCCTGAACGGAGAAGCGTTCTCGATCAAGAGCGGAATCTTCGGCACTACCTTCTTCATGCTGACCGGCTTCCACGGGCTGCACGTCCTGATGGGGGTCATCTTTCTGAATGTCGTGTACGCGGCGGCGATGAAGGGCCGCATCACGAAGGAGCAGCACTTCCCGTTCCTCGCGGCCGGCTGGTACTGGCATTTCGTCGACGCGATCTGGGTCGGGGTCTTCAGCATCGTCTACCTCCTGCAGTAGGGGAGGCGGGCGACCGTCACAGGGGGGCTGTGCCATGAACTTCCCGCGACCAAGGATGGTTGCCGCTTTTGCGGCGGCGATGCTGCTCGTCGCCAGTCCGATCGGATGCGACCAGATTCAGCAGCAATTGACCGGGGCCAAGGACCAGGGGCCGGTTCTCGTGTCGCTTCGCGATACGCTCACCGCGAAACGGTCGCGCCTCTCGGGCGCGGTGTTGAACGGGCAGATGGACTTCGTGCCCGGCTACCTGAACGATTTGAAGGCGACCCTCGATAGCCTGGAGACGCAGGCGGGGAAGATGAACATCCTGGACGGCCAGGAAATGAAGCTGAAAGTCGCCTCGGCGCGGAACGCGGCAACCGCGGCGCAGCCGTTCATCATGCAGAACGACGTCGAGGGGGTGAAGGCGCAGCAGCGAAACCTCGACCGGGTGCTCTTCGAGATCGACGAGGTTCTCGGGCGGGCGATCGGCATGGTCGATCCCGTGCCGGCCGGCGGCGGATCGTGATGGGTTCCCCCGGAGAGGCCGAAGAACTGGTCCAGGAGGGGGAAGAGTCTCTGGAAGAGGGTGAATACGAGGATGCGCTCGTCGCCTTCGAGCGCGCCCTGGAGGAAGATCCGGAACACTGGGGCGCCGCGCTCGACCGATGCGAGGCGCTCCATTTGCTTTGGCGCACCGACGAGGCGCTCTCCGCCGTTCAGGAACTCCAGCCGCCAGCGGACGAGGAAGACGACGCGGACCGCGCCGACCTGGAGGCACGAGTTCTCGAGGCGGCGGGGGAGTTCACGGCCGCCGACGTGCTCTTCGAAGAGGCGTCACGCCTCGACACCGAGAATTTCCCGCGCCCCGTCCGCACGACGCGGGACGACTTCCGGGCCATCCTCGACGACGTTCTCCGCGGTCTCCCGAAGCAGATTCGCGACGTCGTGGCTCAAGTCCCCGTGACCGTGGAGCCCAAGCCGACCCCGGAGATGGCCGATCAGGCGCCGCACATTTCGCCGGAGATTCTCGGCCTCTTCGTCGGGACGTCGATCGGGGAAAAGGTCGGAGCGCCCTCGGGGTTCCCCGACGTCGTGCTCCTCTTCCAGCGAAATCTGGAGCGGGCCGGGAAGACTCGCGCCGAAGTGGCGAAGGAGATCCGGATCACGCTGCTTCACGAGTACGGGCACTACCTGGGTTTCGAGGAAGAGGACATGGAGGGCTTGGGACTGGCCTGATCCGTGTCTCGCCTCCCGCGTCTCGACTCCCGATCCACGCCGCGATCCGCCGGGCCCTACTTCACCACGACGATCTTCCGCGTTCTCACTTCGCCCGCCGCGTTCAGTTTGAGCCAGTAGACACCGGCCGCGGCCTTCGCTCCGTTCCTCAGCGTTCCATCCCACCTCAGCGTGTGGCGCCCCTGCGTCAGGGTGCCCGCGAAGATGGCGCGCGCCAGCCGTCCCTGCACGTCGTAGAGGTTTGCGATGACGGGGCCTGACCGCGGCATGGCGAGATCGAAGTCGCCTCCCCGCGTCGTGGGCGACGGGCGCGGCGCCCCAAGCGTCACGCGGGGGACCGGCGCGACCTCCTCCTCGACGGCGGTGACCGTGGAGCCGGAGAAGAACATCAGATCGTCGATGGCCGCCTCCACCACCGATCCGGCACCGAGATCCTGCGCGACGAATCGAATGCGGAAATTGCCCGGGGTGGGAAACCGATCGGTGACCCTGATCTCGACCCGCTCCCAGAAATTCCGCGTGTCGTAGAGCGAATCGGCCGCGGTCCAGTTCGCGCCGCCGTCGTTCGAGAGGAGCGTGATGAAGGGGTCCTCGCCCGCTCCCGATCCGGCGTTGTTGGAATACCACCGCCAGTAGGCGACGCGCGGATCGACGATGCCGGTGAGATTCAGGACGGGGCTCGTGAGCGTGGTCTTCCCGTTGTCGACGTCGGCCTCGCCGATCGCTCCGCTGGTACCGTTGCCCGTGACGAAGCAGTTGATCCCGGGGTCGGGCGTGTTGTCGTTCGGGGGCTGGACTTCGCCGGGCGCTCCGACTCCGTCGCCGCCGGGCGCGGGATGCTGGGCGGCGCCGAGCGGCGTGCCGCGGCCGGACGGCAGGAATGGAAGCCGGGGGGCGCCGTTGATGATCCGCGCCGTCGTGGTTCCGACCGGGGGCGCCTGCAGCCACTGGCCGGTCGTCGCGTTGTCGCTGGGATCGCCAATCGTCCAGGAGCCGAACGTCTCGACGTCGTCATAGAAGGGGACCGGCGTCAGCGGGAAGTTCAGCGTCGTCATCTGCCCCGCCGTGACGGAACCCGCCCGAACCGACGTCAAGTAGCCGGGGCGGTCCACTTTCACGGTGTAGGTCCCGATCGGAATCACGTTGAAGGAGTAGATGCCGCTCGGGCTCGACTCCCCGAGGAGCGGCGTTCCGATCACCTCCACCGGAGAGTTGCTCAGCAGGGCGCTGGTCACGGCGTTTCGAGTCTCGCCTCGGAGGATGCCGGTGGGAAGGAGCGGTGTGACGAAATCCTGGGTGTAGCTGCCGCCGTTCGCCACGTTCAGCGTGGCGGTCGCATTCTGATAGCCGAACTTGGAGGCCTCGAGCTCGCCGACCGCGTTCACCGAGGCCGCCAGGCTATAGGTCCCGTTCGCGGCCGTGATCGCTTCCGATTCCGACGTGTGGTCGTGCACCGCCGCTCCCGCCACGACCGCGCCGCCGGCGCTCTCCCGCACCGTCCCGCGCACGACGCCGTACTGCGCGTTAACCCGGAACACATGAAGTCCGTTCGAGATGTCGCTGGTGACGAAGATCCCCGAGGGGAAATAGGGCGCCACGCCCCACACGCCGTCGTAGCCGCCGTCGGCCCCCAGGAAGGTGTCGTAATAGGCGAACTCGACCGGCTTCGTCGGATCGCTGATGTCGTAGAGCCGGATGCCGGCCGTGTAGTACGAGACGAACGCCGTGTCGCCCTTGACGTGGACGTTGTGCCCGATGTGGGCCGGAAGATCGGTGAAGGTGTAGCGCAAGATCGGGGTTCCCGGGCCGCTGATGTCGTAGACCTTGGGCTTTCCGCCCGAGTTCTCTTCCGTCACGATCAGGTAGTCGCCGTTCTTCGTCGTCCAG
>JANOOP010000053.1:0-15732 GCA_031421415.1 Candidatus Eiseniibacteriota bacterium | reverse complement strand
GGACGCGGCAGCCACGGACGCTACTCCTTGGGCGCCGCGCGGCGGATGATGACGCGCTTGTAGAAGCCGTCCCCGATCGTGACCGTTTCCATCCCGGGCCGTTCCGCCACTTCGAGATGGACGATGCGGCGCTCGGAGGCCGGAAGCGGGTCGGTGGTCACCTCGGGCGTGCCGCCCTGGACCTCGCCCATGAGATCGCGGGCGAGCTGGCGAAGCCCCTCGATCTGGCGGTCGCGGAATCCGGCGACGTCCACCTCCAGGCGAGGGGGCGCCGAGTCGGGCATCTTCGCGCGGAGCATGCGGGTTAGGAGGTGCTGAAACGAGGAGAGTCCCTCGCCATCCGATCCGATCAGGAGCGAGTCGAACTCCCCGGCGTCCACGCCGACGCGGATGCCGTGCTGCGTCTTCGACGCTTCCGCGACGGCCCCGCGGAATTCCATCGCGTCCACCAGCCCCTGAGCCAGTTGCTTCACCAGGGCGACATGCTCCTCGGTGATGAGGGCTGGATCGAGCGGCGGGGGAGGCGGTCCGAAATCGCGCGGCTCCGCGCGGTGCGACACGCCCTGGTGGGAGCGGGGCGAATCGTAGGACGGGCGCGGCGCCCGGGCCGGCGCGCGGCCGGCGCCGTCGGGGGCGCGCTCCGGGTCGCGGCGGCGCACTTTCACCTTCACCGGCCGGAATCCGATGCTCGAATTGGCCGAGGATCCGGCGTCCACGAGGTCGATGGCAAGCTCTCGCGGCGTGAGGCCCGTTCGGGTGCAGGCGGCGGCAATGGCCTCCTCGAAGGAGTTGGCTTCGATATCGATGATTTCGTCGTTCATGGCTGGTCCATCCGGTCGTTCGGGCTTGGGCTACTACGTGGCGGCGCGGGCCGCCGTTTCGCGGTCGTCGGCGATGTTGACCCACTGCTGCTGGAGGGCGGAAAGGACGTTGTTCACCGTCCAGTAGAGGATCACGCCCGCCGGGAGATTATACATAAAGAAGAGCATCATCACCGGCATGAGCATCATGAGCGGCTTCTGGTTCGGATCGGTCGGCGTCAGCGCCTGCATCCAGAACGTGCTCGCGGCCATGAGGAGCGGCAGGAGATGGATCGGGAGCGGGCCCAACTGGAAGAGGAGGTCGGGCGCCGAGAGGTCGTGGATGTGCCCCATGAAGCCGGCCGCGCGCAGTTCCACCGAGTAGAGGAGCACGTTGTAGAGCGCCAGAAAGACCGGCACTTGGAGAAGCATGGGGAGACACCCGCCGAGCGGGTTCACCTTGTGCTCCTTGTAGAGCGCCATGACGGAGCTGTTCATCTTGGTCGGGTCGTCCTTGTACTTCGCGCGGAGCTCGTTCATGCGCGGCTGCAGCCGGTGCATGATCTTCATGGTACGAAGACTGGACTGCGTCAGCGGGTAGAAGACGACCTTCGTCAGCAGGCTGAGGAGGATGATTCCGACGCCGTAGTTCGGGATCCACTTGTAGAGCACAAGGAGGCTCTTCAGGAGGAACGTGCTGACAGGCAGAAGCCACTTCCACCCCAAATTCACCAGCTGGTCGAGACCCGAGCCGAGTTCGGTCAGCGTGTCGTAGTGGAGGGCGCCCGCGTAGAGCCGCGCGTGTCGCACCACCAGCGAGCCGGGCGTCGCCGCACCGGTGAGCCAGGCGCTCGCCGAGCCGTCGGCGGCGGGGAGGAAGGCGACTTCGTCCACGGTCAGCGAATCGGGCACGAGGGCCGCGACGAAGTACTTGCTCCGGTCGCCCGCCCAGCGGACGTTCCCCTTCTCGATCTTCAACCCTTCCTTACCCAGCCCCTTGGCGTCGACCGCCACGAGCTTTTCGCCCAGAAGGGCCGTACCGCGGAGCTCCTCCCGCATTCCGTAGAGCTCCGTGATCGGGAGCGCGCTCCCCCAGCCGATCCGGTAGCGGATGGGACCGAGACCGGCCGGCGCCGACAAGCGGACCTCGACGTCGAGGAGCGATCCGTTGGGATCGACGCGATAGGTCTTCGTGACGCTGACCCCGCTCGAGTCCTCCGCGACGAAACTGACGATGCCGCTCGACGCGCTGTAGTCCGCAAGCTGGAACGGCACCCGGCTGAAGTCGAACGTCGCCTGCCCCGCCGAGACGACGACATGCAGGGCGCGCGAGCCCGGACGGACGAGATCGACGGGGCCCTTCGTGACCGGATTCTTGTAGTTGGGTACGATCCACGAGGTGATCGTCCCGCCCTCGGTGGAGAAGGTGGCCTGGAAGGACTTGGTCGCGAGACGTCGCTCCTCGATCGGCGCATCGGCCACCCGCGTGGCGACCAGCGTCTCGCCGGCGATGGAGGGCGCTCCCATGACCTGGGCCGCCGGCGCGGAGCCGGTCGCCTGGCTACCCGTGGCCGCGTCGCCTGTCGTGGCGCCGCCGTTCGCGACCGTGCCGCCCGTGCCGCCGCCGGTCGCGGCCGTGGTTCCCGGAGCGCCCAGGATCACCTGCTGCGCCGTGGTTTGGGGCGACTGCTGCTGCTTCTGGCGTGTGCGCGACGACCACCAGACAGAGTCGATCAGCAAAACGCCGAGGATCATAAAGACGGCAATCAGGGTTTTCTTGTCCATGAATCGGCGGCCGCGGCTCCCCTAGGGAACCGGGTCGTAGCCTCCAGGATGAAAGGGGTGACAGCGGAAGATTCGGCGCACGATAAGCCAGAGGGCGCGCGCTACGTTGTGGCGGCGGAGCGCCTCCTCGGCGTACGCGGCGCACGACGGTTCGAATCGACACGATCGAGGGAGCACGGGTGAGATCGCGGCGCGATAGCCGCGTACCAGGAGCAGGAAGAACGGCCGAAGCCCGAACCCGGCGCGAGCGGCGCGTCCGAATACCGAGTTTGTACCTGCGACGGCGGTCATCGGCGCTCCTGTCCGATCAAGCGGGTCATCTCGGCGAAGACGGCGGCGAGCCCCGAACTGGCACAGGGCGCGCGAGCGATCCAGATCCGCCATCGCGCCTCGTCGTGGCGCTCGGCCGGAACGGCGCGGAACGCTTCCCTGAGGAGACGCTTCGCCCGGTTCCGTTGGACGGCGCCGCCCACTTTCCGGCTGGCGACGAACGCAAAGCGGCATCGGTCTTCCGGCTTGGTCAGGCTGACGAGCGTCATCAAGTTGCCGTGGATCGACTTACCGGACTGGTACACTTCGCGGAACTGCCACCCTTCGCGAAGGCGGCGATCGCGCGGGGAGACCGCGCCTGCCATGATGCTGTCGCCCGGTGGGGCCGGGTTAAGGCGTGAGACGCTTGCGCCCGCGGGCCCGGCGCCGAGCGAGAACGGCGCGGCCACCACGGGTGCTCATGCGCGCCCGGAACCCGTGGACCTTCTTCTTGCGCTTATTGTGCGGTTGAAAAGTGCGCTTCACTAGTACCGACCTCATGAAAAAGGGTGGTTCTGCTTCCTATGGCATGAACGACGGAGTCTATCGGACGGCGCGTTGGGTGGTCAACGCCCTTCTCGCGACCCCGCCGGGCTCCCCTTCGTTTGCGCAACCGGCGGTTGTCGCCAACATTTTCGTTGCGAGCCCCAGAGGGGCGGGCGTACATTCCGGCCCTCGCAGACCCCCGCCGCGACGGAGCACGCGCGTCTAGGGCCTGCCACATCGCCAGATTCTCTGGGCTCTCCCTGGCGCGTCCCGCGCACCGCGCTTCACCGAGGTCTTGATGCTGTGAGCGGCTCGACCCGCTATCCGGATAATTTTTGGCGTAACGTGGCACCTGCATGCACGTTGCGCCTTTTTCGTATTGTGGATAAGTCTGTGGACAACCGGTGGAGAGGGTGTGTAGACATGGGGATGAAGCGATGATCGAGACGATGGTAGCCTCCGACGTCTGGGAGCGGGCGGTCCCGCGAATCCAGGCCAATCTCTCGGGTCAGACCTTCGATACCTGGTTCCGCTCATTGACGGCGCTCGAGTTCGACGGTCGAACCCTGCTCCTGGAGGTACCGAGTCCGTTCTATGTCGACTGGCTCGACCAGCACTACCGCTCCCTGATCGAGTCGTCGCTTTCGGCGGCCACGGGGCAGCCGGTGGGAGTTTCGTTCCAAATCCGCCCCGAGCCGGAGGCGCCCGAGGAGGAAGAGCGTCCGCGGCTCGGGCCCCTCTCGCGAGACGAGACTCACCTGGTCCCACAGAACACCTTCGACACCTTCATCGTCGGAAACGGGAATCAGTTCGCCCACGCCGTCTGCCAGGCGGTGTCCCAGAGCCCCGGAACGCGCTACAACCCGCTCTTCCTCTACGGCGGCGTCGGGCTGGGGAAGACCCACCTGATGCACGCCATCGGCCACCACATCCGCCAGCAGCGGACCGGCGCGCGGATCTTCTTCGTCTCAGCCGAGAAGTTCATGAACGAAATGATCTACGCGATCCAGCACGCGACGACGCTCGAGTTCAAGAGCCGCTATCGCACGGCCGACATCCTCCTCATCGACGACATCCAGTTCCTCGCCGGCAAGGAATCGACGCAGGAGGAGTTCTTCCACACGTTCAACGCGCTCCATGACCAGAAGAAGCAGATCGTCCTCACCAGCGACGGCCCGCCGAATTCGATGACGGCGCTGCAGGAGCGGCTGGTTTCGCGTTTCACCTGGGGCGTGGTCGCCGACATTCAGGCGCCCGATTTGGAGACGCGCGTGGCGATCGTGAAGAAGAAGGCGGAGATGCAGGGGCGGAACTTGCCGAACGAGATCGCGCTCCTTCTCGCCAGCAACATCAAGACGAACATTCGTGACCTGGAAGGATCGCTGGCGCGTTTGTTGGCCTTTTCAGATCTGACGAACCAGCCGCTCTCGGTCGAGTTCGCGCAGGAGGTGTTGCGGGATCAGATCAAGCCAGATCTACAGCGAATCGACGTTCACGAGATCCAGCGCCTGGTGGCGCGGCACTTCAGCGTCACCGAGGAGTCGCTCCGCGGAAAGCGCCGCACCGATACGATCGCCTTCCCGAGGCAGATCGGCATGTACATCACCCGCACGATCACGGATTTGTCGTTGGCCGAGATCGGCGCCAAGTTCGGCGGCCGCGATCACACCACCGTCATGCACGCCTGCCAGAAGATCGAAGGGTTGATGGCCAACGACAAGGACATCCGAAAGACGGTGGAAGAGTTGATGGGGGCGCTGAACGGGTAATGTCCCGAACCGCGGGTCCTATATCAGCCGCTCCGGGTTCAACCCCTCCAGATCCTTCACCACGAACCTGCCATCCTTCCGGATCAACTCCCCGTCGAACCATACTTCCCCACCCCCGTACTCCGGCCGCTGAATCAACACCATGTCCCAATGGATCGCCGACCGATTCCCATTGTCCGCCTCGTTCTCGTATGCCTGCCCCGGGGTGAAGTGGAGGGAGCCGGCGATCTTCTCATCGAATAGCGTGTCCTTCATCGCCGTGAGGATCAACGGGTTGAACCCGAGCGAGAACTCTCCGATGTAGCGCGCGCCCTCGTCGGTATCGAAGATCTCGTTGATTCGCTTCGTGTTGTTGGAGGTCGCCTTCACGATCTTCCCAGCCTCGAACGTCAAGGTCACGTCGGTGAAGGTCTGGCCCTGGTAGACGGTCGGGGTGTTGTAGGCGATCGTCCCCTCGACGGAGTCCCTTACCGGTGACGTGAAGCACTCGCCGTCGGGGATGTTCCGCTCGCCGCTGCACGGCTCCACGCCGATGTCCTTGATACTGAAGCGGAGATCGGTCCCGGCCGGCCCCTTGATGTGGACCTTTTCGGCCTTCTTCATCCGCGCCACGAGCGGCACGATCGCCTTACTCATCCGCTTGTAGTCGACGTTACAGACCTTGTAATAGAAGTCCTCGAACCCCTCCGTGCTCATGTTCGCCAACTGCGCCATCGACGGATTCGGATAGCGGAGCACGACCCACTTCGTCTTCTTCACGCGGTAGTCGCTGTGGACCGGCGTCCCGACCAGTTTGGCGTAGCGGGCCATGTGCGCCGCGGGAACGTCGGCCAATTCCGAGACGTTGTCGCTGGCCCGGAGCCCCACGTACGCCTGCGCCTGCTTCATCTGGAAGAGTTCGACCTCCGCCAGCTTCTTGAGTTGTTCCTCGTTCCCGTGGAGGAGCATCTGCCGGAGGAGTCTGTTTTCCCGGAGATAGACGAGTGGGATGGCGCCGGCGGCGAACGCCTCTTCCACGATGTCGTTGACCAGGCCTTCCGCCAGGTCGAATGCCTCGATCAAGATGGTCTCGCCCGGGCTCAAGGAACAGGAGTGGTGAACGATTGTCTTGGCCAACTGAACGCTGCGCGGATCACGCATCTGGTCTCCCTGGAGCCTGTGGATGGCTTGTGGACAAGGTGGCGCACTCAGCCGACTCTCCCCCGGCGGGGGATAACCATGGCATCGTCCACCGTCAATTCACGATAGCGGACACACAAATTCTACCCACAAAACATTACTTCACAATAAGTTATATTACGGACACAGGCCTCGACACACTTATCCACCGCTCCTACATCCACATCTTCTATTCAGGGAAAGATACTTGTCTCTAAGGACCCCCTGTCCTTGTGGAAAGCCCCTTCCCACGGCCTCCGGAAAAGAGGCCCTTTCAGGTTGTCCAAAACCCCCTCTGGACCTATACTCCGGATGGTCGATCAGGCCACCCCCGACAATACCGCAACCTCTTTTCACAAAAGGGACTTACGGACATGATCACGGCTCAGGAAGTGGCCCTGAAGTTCTCCGTCGCCCAGACCGAACTTCTCCAAGCGTTGCAGCTCATCTCGAATGCCGTGCCGAGTCGCACGACGCTACCCGTTCTATCGAACATTCTGGTTGAAGCGGCGGAGGGGGCGCTTCAACTGACCGCGTGCGATCTCGACCTCTCCATCACCACCAAAGCCGTGGCCGACGTGAAGACCGACGGAGCGCTGACGGTTCCGGCGAAGAAGCTGCTCGAACTGACGCGCAAACTGCCCAAGGAAGAACTGAAACTCGAAGCGAAGGATTTGACGCTGAACGTCGTCAGCAAGACCGGCCGCTTCAAGTTCCTCTGTATTCGTCCGGAAGAATTTCCAGCCCAACCGACCGTGGCTCCCGACGTCCATCTCACGATCGAGGCGAAGGCGTTCGAGCGTCTTGTTCGCCGCAGCATCTACGCCGTTTCGACGGATGAGACGCGGCCGGCGTTGAACGGCGCGCTCTTCCAGATGAGCGACGGTGAGATTCGCCTCGTCGCGACCGACGGCCACCGCCTCGCGCGCGCGACACTGAAGCACCCCGCGGCCACCAAGGGGACCCTGAAGAGCGACGTGATTCTCCCGCTCAAGGCGATGACTCACCTGACGCGGCTCCTTCCCGACTGCGGGGAGACCGTGACGGTGGAACTCTCCAAGACCTATGCGCGGTTCGTGCTCGGGAAGACCACCCTCACAACCAAACTCATCGAGGGACCGTTCCCGAACTACGAGCAGGTGATCCCGAAGAACAACAACAAACACCTCTCGGTGAAGAGGGAGGATCTGGCCGCGGCGCTCGATCGCGTCTCGGTCTTCACGGACAATCTCACCAAGCAGGTGAAGTTCGCCATTTCCACGAATCGGCTCCGCCTCGTCGTGCAGGCCCCCGACCAGGGAGAGGCGACGGAGGATCTCGAGGCGAAGTACGACTCCGAGGACCTCGACATCGGATACAACGCCGTCTATCTGCTCGACATTCTCAAGACCATGGAGAGCGACGAGGTGCTCCTCCAACTCAACACGCCCGTCACGGCCGGTCTCCTGGTTCCGGCGCCGAGCGGGGACTCGAAGACGCCGCCGGTGGAAAACCTGCTCTGCCTGGTGATGCCGCTTCGGTTGGCGAGCTGATCGCGCGCGCGTGCGCTTGCTTCGCCTCGAGCTTCGGAATTTTCGTAACCACCGGGACGCCCGCGCGGACCTGGAGGGACGGCCGACGCTCCTCCTCGGCGAAAACGGCTCGGGGAAGACGAACTGGATCGAAGCCGCAGCGCTCCTGTCGATTGGGCGCTCCTTCCGCGGCTCCCGCGACCGGGAGATGGTGCGGCGCGGCGCCGACACCTTCGAGGTGAGGGCGATCGTCCAGGGCGGCGCGGGATCGCCGCGCGAGCTTACCGTTCGCGGCTCGCTCCGCGGGCCCCGCGAGGTGATCGTGGATGGGGCGCCGGTCGAGCGGCTGGCCGATCTCCTGGGGCGCTTTCCGACAGTCCATTTCTCGGTTGAGGACTTGGCGGTGCTGAACGGCGAACCGGCCGGACGGCGCCGCTTCCTCGACGTGGCGCTTTGCCAGTTGGAGCCGGCGTACGTCGGCGCGCTGCGCGACTACGTGGCGGCACTCCGGCAGCGAAACCGACTCCTGATCGAATCGGCCAGGGACGGCGATCCGCGAAACGGGGAATGCGCAGCGTGGGAGGATATCCTGGCCCGCGCGGGTGTGGACATCGACCGGCGACGCGCGCTTCTTTGCGACGCGCTGGGGGAGCGGCTGCGCGAGTTGGCGGAGCGGGTCGATCCCCAGCTTCAACCGGGATTCGGCTACGGCGTTCCGGCGGCGACCGCCTCGGAGCGTGCGGCCAAACTGGAAGAGCTTCGTCCGCGCGACCGTCGCCTCGGCTGGACCTCCATCGGTCCCCACCGGGCGCGGATCGAGTGCGCGATCCAGGGGCGGGAACTGACCGACGGGGCCTCGCGCGGCTACTCGCGGCTTTACTCGATCCTTCTCCGGCTGGCGCTGGCCGCGGTGCTCGACGAGCGGCTCCACGAGCCGCCTGTCGTGCTCCTCGACGATCCGGAGTCGGAACTCGATCCGCGCTGGATCGGGAAGCTGCTTGGCCTCTTGCCGGAGGGGAGTCAGACGATCGTGACCGCGTGCCGCCCGCTGACGGCAGCGCCGGCCCGGTTTTGCGCGATGACGATCGAATCGCTCGCGATGGAGGGAAGCGCGGCATGAAGCGCAGTGTCGGAGCGGGAAGTCGCGGCGGTCAGCCGGTCGTGGTCGGGTCGGTGGTCGACCGGATCATGAGCGGATTGAAGATCGAGGAACGCGTGGCCACGGCAGCGGCGACCGATCTCTGGCCCGAGGTGGTCGGGCCCGAGGTCGCGCGCCGCACGCACGCCGTCGGCGTGCGCGATGGGGAACTGCTGGTGGAAGTGCAGGGCGCGGTCTGGATGGGGCATCTTGCCGTCCTACGCCATGGGATTCTGGACGACGTGAACGGACGGCTGCCGGCCGATGCTACGTTGCGCGGCATTCGGCTGGTTCCGATGAGGGGGAAGGAGGGTTCTCGATTTGAGCCGACCGGGTGACGATGCGGCAACCATGACGCCGCCGACCAAGGAGGGCCATTCGTACGACGCGCGGAACATCCAGGTCCTAAAAGGCCTGGAGGGGGTCCGGAAGCGCCCGGCCATGTACATCGGCTCCACCGGGCAGAGCGGACTCCACCATCTCGTCTACGAGGTCGTCGACAACTCGGTGGACGAGGCGCTGGCCGGCTACTGCAACGAGGTGCGGGTCACGATTCACCCCGACACCAGCGTGACGGTGTGGGACAACGGCCGCGGCATTCCGGTCGACACGCATCCGACCCAGAACCGCCCCGCGGTCGAGGTCGTGATGACCACGCTCCACGCGGGCGGCAAGTTCGACGAGAACAGCTACAAGGTCTCGGGCGGGCTTCACGGTGTCGGCGTCTCGGTCGTGAACGCCCTCTCGGAGTGGCTGGAAGTGGAGGTACGCCGCGACGGCAAGCGCTACGAACAGCGCTACGAGCACGGCGACGTCGCCACCGAATTGCAAGAGTTCGGGCCAAGCGAGGAGACTGGCACTTCGGTCCACTGGAAGCCCGATCCCACGATCTTCGAGACGACCGACTACAACTTCGACACCCTATCGCAGCGTCTCCGCGAGCTGGCGTTCCTCAACAAGGGGATACGCCTCCTCTTCCAGGACGAGCGGACCGGCCGCAAGCACGACTTCCAGTACGAGGGGGGCATCGTCTCGTTCGTGAAGTACCTGAACGAGAACAAGACCGTCCTCCACCCGACGCCGATCGCCTATTCGAAGGACAAGGACAAGATCAACGTCGAGTTCGCTCTCCAGTACAACGACGGCTACGTGGAGAACGTCTTCTCCTTCGTGAACAACATCAACACGATCGAGGGGGGGACGCACCTCATCGGCTTCCGTGCCGCTCTGACGCGTACCATCAACACCTACGCGGAGCGCGCGGGCCTCATGAAGTCGCTGAAGGAAGTCTCCCTGGGCGGTGAGGACGTGCGCGAGGGGCTGACCGCGGTCATCAGCATCAAGCTCCCCGATCCGCAGTTCGAGGGACAGACCAAGGGAAAGCTCGGCACCACGGAGGCGAAGGGGGCCGTCGAGTCGATCGTCGGCGAGGGGCTCCGGAACTACTTCGAGGAAAATCCCGCCGTCGCGAAGAAGGTCGTGGAGAAGTGCGTGCAGAGCGCCCGCGCGCGCGAGGCGGCCCGGAAGGCTCGCGACCTGGCGCGGCGGAAGAGCATTCTCGACTCGGGGTCTCTTCCCGGAAAGCTGGCCGACTGCCAGCTGACCGACCCGGCCGAGTGCGAGATCTACATGGTCGAGGGCGACTCCGCCGGCGGCTCCGCCAAGATGGGCCGCGACCGCCGGTTCCAGGCGATTCTCCCCTTGAAGGGGAAGATCCTGAACGTGGAGAAGGCCTCGCTCGACAAGATGCTCGCGAATGAGGAAATCCGGACGATCATCACCGCGCTCGGCACCGGCATCGACGATGAGTTCGACGCCGACAAGGCGCGCTACCACCGGATCATCCTCATGACCGACGCCGACGTGGACGGCGCGCATATCCGCACGCTCTTGCTCACGTTCCTCTTCCGCCATATGCGACCCTTGATCGAGCGCGGCTACGTCTACATCGCCATGCCGCCGCTCTACCGCGTGCAGAAGGGGAAGGACATCCGCTACGCCTACAACGAGGTGGAGCTGGCGAAGATCCAGGAGGAGATTGGGAAGAAGGGAGTCACGCTCCAGCGCTACAAGGGTCTGGGCGAGATGAACCCCGATCAGCTCTGGTCGACCACCATGGATCCCGAGAAACGGACGGTGATGAAGGTGACACTCGACGACGTGGTCGAAGCGGACCGAATGTTCACGATTCTCATGGGCGACCAGGTGGAGCCGAGAAGGAAGTTCATCGAGGAGTACGCGGACAGCGTCCGCAACCTGGACGTCTAGAGATCCGAAACGGGCCCGCACTGACGCGCTCCCGACCACACCAGGAGGAACCGCCGAACCATGGCGACGACTGACAGAATCATCCCCATCTACGTCGAAGACGAGATGCGGAATTCGTACATCGACTACTCCATGTCGGTCATCGTTTCGCGCGCGCTGCCGGACGTTCGCGACGGGTTGAAGCCGGTGCATCGCCGCATCCTCGTGGCGATGCGCGAGCTGAACCTCTACCACGACCGCCCCTTCCGTAAATCAGCCAAGATCACCGGAGACGTGACGGGTAACTACCACCCGCACGGGACGTCCGCCGTCTACGAGACGATGGTCCGTATGGCGCAGGACTTCTCCATGCGCTACCGGCTGGTGGACGGGCAGGGGAACTTCGGCTCGGTGGACGGCGACTCGCCGGCGGCCGAGCGGTATACCGAGGCGCGCCTGACCGAGTTCGCGGAGGAGATGCTCCGCGACATGGAGAAGGAAACGGTCAACATGCGGCCGAACTACGACGAGTCCCGTGAGGAACCCGTCGTTCTCCCGGCCGCGGTCCCGAACCTCCTCGTGAACGGCTCGGCCGGCATCGCGGTCGGCATGGCGACGAACATCCCGCCGCACAACCTGCGCGAGATCGTCGACGCAATCCATCACGTGATCGATAACCCCGAGTGCGCGGTCGAGGACCTCCTGCAATTCGTCCAGGGCCCCGACTTCCCGACCGCCGGCATCATCTACGGGCGCCAGGGGATCCACGACTGCTACACCACCGGCCGCGGCCACATCACGGTCCGCGCGCTGGCGACGATCGAGGAAGTGCGGAAGGACCGCCAGGCGATCATCGTCACCGAGATCCCGTACATGGTGAGCAAGGCGGCGCTCCTGGAGAAGATCGCCGACCTGGTGAAGGAAGGGACGATCGACGGCATCTCCGACCTCCGCGACGAGTCGGATCGCGACGGGATGCGGATCGTGATCGAGATGAAGCGCGACGCGCAGCCCCAGGTCGTGATGAACCAGCTCTACAAGCACACGCAGATGCAGACGACCTTCGGCGCGAACATGCTGGCGCTTGTCGGAAACCGCCCGTTCACGCTGACGCTGAAGCAGATGATCGAGCACTACGTGACGCACCGCCAGGAAGTCGTCGTGCGCCGCACTCAGTACGATCTGGCGGAGGCGGAGAAGCGCGCGCACATCCTCGAGGGCTTCAAGATCGCCCTCGACAACATCGACGAGATCGTCGCCCTCATCAGGGCGTCGGCCAACACGGAGCGGGCCCGCGAAGGGCTCATGGCGCGCTTCGGCCTCTCCGAGATCCAGGCGAACGCCATCCTCGATATGCGCCTCGCCCGGCTCACGGGCCTGGAGCGCCAGAAGATCGAGGACGAGTACCTCGAGATCATCCAGCTGATCGAGCAACTCCGCGCCATTCTCGCCAGCCCGGCCAAGGTCCTCGGCATCATCAAGGATGAGCTGGCCGTGGCGCGCGAGAAGTACGGCGACGAGCGCCGCACCCGCATCGAGGCCGCCTCGGGCGACTTCGACATCGAGGACCTGATCGCCGAGGAAGACATGGTGGTCACGCTCTCGCACGCGGGCTACATCAAGCGCCTTCCGCTCGCCGCCTACCGGAGCCAGCGCCGCGGAGGGCGCGGCGTCACGGGCGCCGGCACGCGCGAGGAGGACTTCATCCAGCACCTCTTCGTGGCCTCCACCCACGCCTACATGCTGGTCTTCACCGACCGCGGGCGGGTCCACTGGGTGAAGGTGCACGAGATTCCACAAGTCGGCCGCGCCGCCAAGGGGAAGGCGATCGTGAACCTGGTCGACATCGGCCAGACCGAACGCGTCGCCGCCGTCCTCACGGTGAAGGAGTTCGACGCGAATCACTTCCTCATGATGGCGACGGCGCGGGGGACGGTGAAGAAGACCCCGCTCGACGCCTACGCCAATCCGCGCCGCGGCGGCATCGTGGCGATCGGCGTGGAGGAGGGAGACCACCTGATCGAGGTGGCCATCACCGACGGCACCCAGGACATCATCCTCTCCAAGCGCGACGGACAGGCGATCCGCTTCAAGGAAACCGACGTCCGCCCGATGGGCCGCACCGCCCACGGCGTGCGCGGCGTGACGCTGGCGCCGGACGACGCGGTGGTCGGAATGATCGCCGTGAAGCGGACGGCCAGCCTCCTGGTGGCCACCGAGAACGGCTACGGCAAGCGGACGCCGATCTCGGAGTACCGCGTGACCGGCCGCGGCGGGAAGGGAATCATCTCCGTCCAGGCGAATGAGCGAAACGGCTTCGTGGTGGCGGCCTTGGAGGTCGTGCCGGAAGACGAGGTGATGCTCATCACGCGCGGCGGGATGATCATCCGCACCCCGGTCGAGGGAATTTCCGAGATCGGGCGAAACACGCAGGGAGTCCGCCTCATCAACCTGGAGCCCGGCGATCAGCTGATCGACGTCGCGCGGGTCGAGGAGAGGGAAGAGAGCGAGGAGGCGTAGACCCCTGACCAACGACGTCCGCATCCCCGCATCGACGGTCCGGCGCCTCTCGGGGTACTACCGTGTCCTTGAAGATCTGGAGAGCGAGGGACAACGCACCGTCTCCTCGCAGGGACTCGCGCACGTAAGCGGCGTCACGTCGGCGCAGGTCCGGAAGGACCTCTCCTACTTCGGCAACTTCGGGAAGCGCGGCCTCGGCTACGCCGTCGGGCGGCTCCGGAAGGAGATCCGCCTCATCCTGGGGCTGAACCACCGCTGGCGCGTGGCGCTCGTCGGGGCGGGAAACATGGGCTCCGCACTCTTCGCCTACAAGGAATTCCGCCGCCAGGGCTTCGACATCGTCGCCGTCTTCGACGTGAGCGACGACCGCGTGGGGCAGAAGTGGCGCGATCTCACCGTTCGCCACCTCGACGACGTGCAGGCGGAGACCGAGCGGCTCTCGCTCGAGATCGGCGTCATCGCCGTCCCCGCCCGCTCCGCGCAGGCGGTGGCCGACCGGCTGGTGACCGCCGGCATGCGCGGCATTCTGAATTTTGCACACCGCCGCATCCAGGTCCCTCCCCACGTGGCGCTCCGCACCGTGAATCTCTCCATCGAACTCGAGGGGCTCGCCTTCGCCATCAAGGCGCTCAACGTCAAGCCCGCCCGGGTGCGCGCACCGCGCCGCGCGACTCCCGCCGCGTAGCGAAAGGCGCACCTCGCTCGCCGCCCGCCAGGCGAAGCCGGCGACAACTCGCCCGTGAAGCCCTACCCGTGACGACTCGCCGATGAACCGCGCCGACCTCGCGCTGCTCCTCGTCGCCGCGATCTGGGGGACGACCTTCGCCCTTCTCCGCGACTCGATGCGCATCCTCCACCCCGCCGATCTCATGGCGCTCCGCTTCACCATCGGCGGCGTCGTTCTCGCGGTCCTCTATCGGAAGCGGATCTGGCCGCTGAAGCGCCAGTGGCTGATCGACGGCGCGTGGCTGGGGCTCTGGCTCGGCGCCGGCTACCTGACGCAGGTGATCGGGCTCACCACGATCTCCGCCTCCCGCTCGGCGTTCATCACCGGGAGCTACGTCGCGGTGGTTCCGATTGTCGCGTACGCGGTCTGGAGGACGCGGCCCAAGTTCGGAGAGTTCCTCGGAATCGTGCTCGTCCTGGCCGGACTATTCGCATTCTCCGCCGACAGCGGCTTCTCCCTGGGGCCGGGCGAGTTCTGGACGCTCGGCTGCGCCATTACCTTCGGGGTGCAGATCGTCATCACGAACATCGTGGTGAGGCGGAGCGATCCAATGGCGCTCTCAGTCATCCAGATCGCGATGGGCGCGATCATGGGGTGGATCTTCGTTGGCGCGCGCGGCGGGATCGGCACGCCATGGACGGAGATCCCGTGGGCCACGCTTCTCTACTTGGCGATCTTCGCCACGTCGCTCGTCATCGCGCTGCAGACCTGGGCGCTCGGCCGCACCTCGCCGATCAAGGCGGGCCTCATCTTCTCGCTGGAGCCGGTCTTCGCGGCGATCTTCGCGGGGCTCTTCTTCGGGGAGAGGATGACGCCGCGGGAGATGATGGGGGCGGCATTCATCATGGGAGGGATCGTCGTCACCGAACTGTGGGGCCGCGTGAGCGATTGGGTCGGCGCGCGACGCGACTCGGGGAGTTAGCGCGGGGGAATGGGGATCGGGACGGGCGAGACCCAGAAGCCACGCGCCGCCGAGAGGGTGGGGAGATGGGGAGCCGGATCGTAGTGAGGTTCCGGCTCGTGTCGCTGGCTCAGGATGACGTCAGGTCGCGGTGGGGCGGCGGGCATGCCTGTCGGTGGAATGAAATCGGATGAACTCGTGTAGACGGAACCCCGGATCGTGCGCCCCACAGCCGCGTCATAGATGTAACTTCATTCCAGCCTCATTCCCGGGGGCTACCGTACCGCGGCCGCGGGCTGTGGCGGCGGTCCGGGTAGATCGGCCGCGAAAGCTCGGAATCCCTCGATGAGCGCACGAGCCAAACTCGGTCTCTCCGGAAGA
>JANOOP010000052.1:0-2053 GCA_031421415.1 Candidatus Eiseniibacteriota bacterium | reverse complement strand
GAGCCGGACGTGGACGTGCTGTATCCATCCTCCGTGCCCCGACGAAAGAACGCTCCAGGGCGAAAAGGACGCGTGGCGACCGCCGAATCGGAGTTCGCCAACTTCCGCGCTGAGGTAAAACGAACGATCGCCGCGCACCGCGAGGTCAACACCCTCGAACTGGCGAACCGCCTGATCAGCCTCGGCCGGCTCCACTTTGAGCAGGGAGCCTCAGAGCGCGCGGAGGTCGAATTCGTCGAAGCCTACGAACTCCGGCTGGCGGCCCTCGGGCCCTTCAACCATCGCACCGTGGCCGCGCGCGACAATCTCGGCCAGGCGCGAGCGGCCAACGGCAAGTTCGCGCAAGCCCGAGTCGATCTCCTCGCGGCCCTGGCAAACTACGAGCGGGCGCAAGGCCGCGGCAGCACTTTTTTCCTCAACGAACTCACCACCCTCGGCAATATCGGGATGAAGTTCTCCGACTACGCGGCGGCCGATTCGTGCTACTTCCGCGTATTCGAGAACCTCGAGAAGCGCGTGGGCCCCGACCACTGGTACCTCATCCCCGCGCTCGAGAAGCTCGCGGCGTGCCGCTTGGAGATGGGGCAGTTCGCGGTGGCGCGTGGGCTCCGGGAGCGGATCCGGCGCATTCACACCAAAGCCCTCGGGGCCGAGAGCTACGCCGTCGGAGTCGATCTGCTCGAGCTGGCGGAGATCGAGGATCGCGCGGGCAGGTCCGGCTGGGCCCGCGCGCGCTGCTCCGCGGCGTTGCGCACGCTCACGGCGGCCGTGGGGCGGCGCCACCCGACGGCGGTGGAGGCGCGGATTTACCTGAGCGAGCTGTGGGAGGACGCGGCGCGACCGGTGGACGATGCGCGGGTGCCGCGGAATGTCGTCGGGGGTGAGAGGCCGGCGCCGGGCTCTGAGCCTACGCCGAGCGAGGAAGATATCGGGGAGTCAGTGGCCTAATAGGAACTGACGGATCCCCACCCTCGGTCAATAGCGGGCGAGAATCTCTTGGCGCTTTTTCTCGTACTCTTCCTTAGTGATTAGACCTTGATCGCGAGCGCGCTGTAGTTGCTTCAGCTGCTCATCCAAGGATGCCTGGCTGGCGGCAGGCGACGTCTCGCTCGTTGGGGGCGATGTGACGGCGGCCGCCGAGGCAGGCTTTAGGAGATCGCTTCCCTCCTGCCGGAGCGCTGCGATGACCCGTGAGCTCTGCTCGTACTTCGCGAGCGTGGACACATCGCGCCGACCGGCCAGAAAGTCCGCCAAGGCAGCGATGGCGCCGACGCGCGACTGATCTTGCGGGTGGGTGCTCAGGAGCACATTGCGCTGCTCTTCCAGCTGCTCCGCGTTGTTCTGCTCGATAGCCTGGTTATAGCGAAGTCGCTTTTCCTCCGCGTCCGCGCACATCGCGTTGACCTTGTCGGCATTCTCCTGAGTCTGGTAGTCGGACGAACTGTCGAACAACTCCTTGTTTTGGACACAGCCGGCGAGCGCCTGGTCGTAGTCGAGCTTGCCTTGCGTTAGGGCAGCGTTGAACCGCTCGAGATTTTCATCCTGCTCGCGCTTGCCGCGGGTGAAGAAGTCCGCGCCACGGAGGGGATCGTAGCCAGCGCGTCGAGCGATGCAGGCCGCGAGCGCGTCAGCCTCCTCTTCATCGAGGCGGTTGTAAGAACTCGTGATCGCGGTCGCGACGTTCGTAAGCGTCTCACGGTGTTTCTCGGAGAGGAGTGCGGCCAGCCCGGCGATTGACGCCCACGTAGAGGAAACATCATCTCCCTGGCGCTGCTGGTGCTTGAGCAGCGAGTGGCCGAGTTCGTGAGCTAAGATGAAGGCGAGTTCGTCGTCGCTGGGCTTCTGCGTGAGCAGGCCCGAATAGACGTACACGTACTTGCCGCCCGCCACGAAGGCATTCACGACCTGCGGGTTCGTGTCCAGGACACGCACGACCCACTCGCTCGAATTCTGTCCGGCGCCACTGAGCAGGCCAGCCACCATCGTGTTGACGCGCGTCGAGCGCTCATCGGTAACGAGGTACACTCGTACGTCGTCGACGGCTCCGGTGGAC
>JANOOP010000051.1:0-12362 GCA_031421415.1 Candidatus Eiseniibacteriota bacterium | reverse complement strand
CGCGTGACTTCCTTGTTCTCGAGGTACGCGTGCAGGAGCTCTTCGTCGTGCTCCGCGACCGCTTCCAGCATGTGACGGCGAGCGTCGACCGCGGCCTTCAGCAGGTCCCGCGGGATCTCCGATTCGGTGTACGACGCCCCGAGTTCCTCGGTGCTGTAGGTGATCGCCACCATTTCGACGAGGTCGATCATTCCCGTGTAGACATCGCCGATGTGGATCGGGAACTGGAGGGGCACGGCGTTGGCGCCGAGCCGTTGCTTCATCATGGTGACCACGTACGCGAAATCGGCGCCGACGCGGTCGAGCTTGTTCACGAAGGCGATGCGCGGAACGGTGTACTTGTCGGCCTGGCGCCAGACGGTCTCGGACTGCGGCTCCACCCCGCCCACTCCGCAGAAGACGGCGACCGCGCCGTCCAGAACTCGAAGCGATCGCTCCACTTCGACCGTAAAGTCGACGTGGCCGGGCGTATCGATGATGTTCACCTGATGATCTTTCCAGAGGCAGGTCGTGGCGGCCGAAGTGATCGTGATGCCGCGCTCGCGCTCCTGCTCCATCCAGTCCATGGTGGCGGCGCCATCATGAACCTCGCCCATGCGATGCACCTTCCCCGTGTAATAGAGGATGCGCTCGGTGAGCGTCGTCTTACCGGCATCAATGTGGGCCATGATGCCGATATTCCGCATATGAGAAAGATCGTACTGCCGGGGCACTTTTACTCCGTCCTAACTCGCTGTTACCAGCGGTAATGTGCGAATGCCTTGTTGGCCTCCGCCATCTTGTGGGTGTCTTCACGCTTCTTTACAGCGCCGCCTTCGTTCTTGGAGGCGGCCAGCAACTCAGCGTCAAGTCGTTCGACCATCGTGTGATCCGGACGCATACGCGAGTACGAAATCAGCCAGCGGAGGGCGAGCGCGTTGCGCCGGTCCTGGCGGACTTCCACCGGGACCTGGTACGTAGCGCCGCCGACGCGGCGGGACTTCACCTCGAGGATCGGCTTCACGTTGGTCAGCGCCGTCTTCAGCACCGTCAACCCGTCGGTTCCCGACTTCTTCTCGATGACGTCCATCGCGCCGTAGAAGATCCGCTCGGCAGTGCTCTTCTTCCCCCCGAGCATCAGGCAATTGATGAAACGCGTCACCAGGACGTTGTTGTAGCGGGCGTCCGGTTTCAGCTCCCGCTTCTTGATATAGGCCGCGCGACGCATGGCTCGTTATGAACCTTTCTTACGCTTGGTCCCGTACTTCGACCGGCTCTGATTTCGCCCTTCCACTCCCGAGGCGTCGAGCGTGCCCCGGACGATGTGGTATCGAACGCCCGGCAGGTCCTTCACGCGGCCCCCGCGGATCAGCACGATCGAGTGCTCCTGGAGATTGTGCCCCTCGCCCGGAATGTAGGCGGTCACTTCGAAGCCGTTCGTGAGCCGGACGCGGGCGACCTTGCGGAGCGCCGAGTTCGGCTTCTTGGGCGTCGTGGTGTAGACGCGGGTACAGACCCCGCGCTTCTGGGGCGCGTTCTTCAGGGCCGGGGACGCGGTCTTGGCAATCTGCCGCTTGCGGCCCAGGCGAACGAGTTGATTTAGGGTCGGCACTTAAATGTCTCCATACCAATTGGTTCTGGGCGCAAAGAAACGGAGTCTAGGTAGTTACCGCCCCTCGGGTCAAGCACTTTTTGCCTCTTCCTCGTCGCCCGCCGGTTTTTCAACCTCATCTTCATCAGCTGCAATGACTTCCAGCTGTTTGTAACCGGCCATTCCAGTGCCCGCCGGGATGAGATGGCCGATAATCACGTTCTCCTTCAGGCCGCGCAGGTGGTCCGTCATGCCGAGCACCGAAGCCTCGGTGAGGACGCGCGTTGTCTCCTGGAACGAGGCCGAGGAGATGAAGCTCTGCGTCGAGAGCGAGGCCTTCGTAATGCCGAGCAAAAGCGGCTGATACGTCGCGGGCTGGCCACCTTCGACCTCCACGCGGCTCTGCTCCGCCTTCAGCGTCAGCTTGTCGACCTGTTCGCCCTCGAGGAAATTCGTATCGCCCGGATCGTCGATGCGGACCTTCAAGAGCATCTGCCGCACGATCGTCTCGATGTGCTTGTCATCGATCCGCACACCCTGGAGTCGGTAGACCTCCTGGATTTCGTTGACCAGGTACTCCTGCACCGCCTGGATTCCCTTGATCTTGAGCGTGTCGTGCGGATTGATCGGACCCTCGGTGAGACGGTCGCCGGCATGGACGTAGTCGCCCTCCTGCACGTGGAGGTGCTTGCCCTGCGGGATCAAGTACTCCCGCTGTTCGCCGGTCTCGGCCACGACCAGGAGCTTCTTCATGCCTCGGCTCACGCCGCCGAACTCCACACGGCCGTCGATTTCCGAAACCGTCGAGGCGTCTTTCGGCTTCCGTGCCTCGAAGAGCTCCGACACGCGGGGCAGACCGCCCGTGATGTCGCGCGTCTTCGAAATCTCGCGGCGGATCTTCACCAGCACTTCGCCCGCCGTCACGTCCTGGCCGTCGCGCACCAGGAGCCGCGCTCCCGTCGGGAGCGGGTAGGACGCGATGCGCTTGCCGCCCGGGCTCACGATGTCGACGTGCGGATGGAGCACCTTCTCGCGGTCGTCGATGATGACCATGAGCCGGAGTCCCGTGTTCTCGTCGACCTCGTCGCGAACGGTGACCTTGTCCTTGATGTCCACGAAACGCACGGTTCCCGCCTTCTCGGTGAGAATCGGCGTGTTGAATGTATCCCACTCGAAGAGCTCTCCGCCCACCACGACGACCGTGCCGTCATGCACATGGAGCGTGGAGCCGTACGGCGGCGAGTAGCGGTGCCACACCTTGCCCGCTGCGTCCTGCAGTTCGATCTGGCCCTTGTGGCCGACGACCACCAGCGACCCGCTGATGCGCTCGACGACTTCCAGATCGCGGAACACAATGGTTCCAGGGACCTTCGCCTTGATCTTCGACTGCTCGACGATGCGGCTCGCCGTGCCGCCGATGTGGAACGTACGGAGCGTGAGCTGCGTGCCCGGCTCGCCGATCGACTGGGCGGCGATGACACCGGCCGCTTCGCCGAGTTCCACCATGAGCCCGGTCGCCAGGTTGCGGCCGTAGCACTTGGCGCAGACGCCGCGCTTCGCCTCGCACTTGAGGACGGAGCGGATGTGCACGTTCTCGATGCGGCCGCTCTCCTCGATCGCCAGGGCGCCGACTTCATCGATCTCGCAGCCGGCCTTCACCAGCACTTCGCTCGTGATCGGATCGATGACGTCCTCGACCACCACGCGGCCCAGGACGCGGTCCGCCAGCGCCTGAATGATTTCTTCGCCTTCCTTCAAGGGACCGACCTCGATCCCGTTGACGGTTCCGCAATCGTCGATGTTGACGATGACGTCCTGCGCCACGTCCACGAGACGGCGGGTCAGGTAACCCGCGTCGGCGGTCTTGAGCGCCGTGTCCGCGAGACCCTTGCGGGCGCCGTGCGTCGAGACGAAGTACTCGAGCACCGTCAGCCCTTCCTTGAAGTTATGAATGACCGGAGACTCGATGATTTCGCCGAGACCGCCGGTGATCTTCTTCTGCGGCTTCGCCATGAGACCGCGCATACCGGCCAGCTGGCGGATCTGCTCCTTCGTACCGCGCGAACCCGAGTGCGCCATCATGAAGATCGGGTTGAAGCCGTCGCGGTCTTTCGCCAGGCCGTCGAACGTCTCTCCCTCGACTTCCGTCGTCACGAGCGTCCAGGTGTTGATGACCTGGTTGTACCGTTCGCTGTCGGTGATGACCCGCTGCTGGTACTGGCGGTTGATGCCCGCGACTTCCGCCTTCGCCCGGTCGATGATCGCCTTCTTGGTCGGCGGAATCATGATGTCGTCGATGCCGACCGTGATGCCCGCCTGGGTCGCGTAGGTGAAGCCGAGGTCCTTCAGCGAATCGAGCAGGATGGCCGTGACCTTGTTGCCGCGCTCCCGGTGGCAGTCGCCCACCAGCGTCTCCAGCGCCTTCTTGTCCATCTCCACGTTCGCGAAGGGGATGCCGAGCGGCAGGAGGACTTCGTTGAACAGGACGCGGCCGACGGTCGTCTCGTGCCGCCCGCCTTCGATTCGCGCCACGATCGGCGTGTGCAGCTTCGCCTGCTTGTGGTCGAAGGCGGCGCGCACTTCCAGGGCCGTGCCGTAGAACTTCCGCTTCTCGCCCGCGGGCAGCGGGCGCGCCTTGGTCATGTAGTTGCAGCCGAGCACGATGTCCTGGCTCGGAGTCGCGACCGGACGGCCGTTGGACGGAAGCAGGATGTTGTTGGTCGAGAGCATCAGCGTCCGGCACTCGATCTGCGCCTCGAACGACAGCGGAACGTGAACGGCCATCTGATCGCCGTCGAAGTCCGCGTTGAAGGCGGAGCAGACCATCGGATGGATACGGATGGCCTTTCCTTCGACCAGCACGGGCTCGAAGGCCTGGATCCCCAGCCGGTGGAGCGTCGGCGCTCGATTCAGGAGCACGGGGTGCCCCTTGATGATTTCGCCGAGGATGTCCCACACCTCGGGACGCTCGCGCTCGACGAGGCGCTTCGCGCTCTTCACCGTCTGCACGAAGCCCTTGTCCTCGAGTTTCCGGATGATGAACGGCTTGAAGAGCTCGAGCGCCATGTTCTTCGGGAGACCGCACTGATGGAGCTTCAGCTCGGGACCGACGACGATGACCGAACGGCCCGAGTAGTCCACGCGCTTTCCGAGGAGGTTCTGGCGGAAGCGGCCCTGCTTGCCCTTCAGCATGTCGCTGAGGGACTTGAGCGGGCGGTTTCCCTGTCCGCGCACGGCGCGGCTGCGCCGCCCGTTGTCGAACAGGGCGTCCACGGCTTCCTGGAGCATCCGCTTCTCGTTCCGGAGAATGACTTCCGGCGCCCGGATGTCCATGAGCTTCTTGAGCCGATTGTTCCGGTTGATGACGCGCCGGTAGAGATCGTTCAGGTCCGACGTGGCGAACCGTCCGCCCTCGAGCGGAACGAGCGGCCGCAGATCGGGCGGCAGCACCGGGACGACGTTCAAAATCATCCACTCGGGCCGGTTTCCGCTCTGGCGGAACGCCTCGACGATCCGGAGGCGCTTCAGGGTCTCTTTCTTACGCTGGACGGAGTTCTCGATCTTCGCGATGGCGCGGAGTTCGGCCGAAAGCTCGTCGAGATCGATCTCGGTGAGAAGGTCGCGGATCGCCTCCGCGCCCATCTTCGCCCCGAACGAAATCGTCTCGTCCTGCGTCAATTCGTAGTACTCGTCCTCCGACAGGAGCTGCTTCTTCTTCAGGCCGCTCGTGCCCGGCTCGAGGACCACGTACGATTCGTAGTAGAGAACGCGCTCCAGGTCCCGGATCGACATGTCGAGCAGGTGCCCGATGCGGCTCGGCACTGCCTTGAAGAACCAGATGTGGGACACCGGGACGGCCAGGTTGATGTGGCCCAGACGCTCGCGGCGCACCTTCGCCTGCGTCACTTCCACGCCGCAGCGATCGCAAATGACGCCGCGATAGCGGATGCGCTTGTACTTGCCGCAGGAGCACTCCCAGTCCTTCACGGGACCGAAGATCTTCTCGCAGAAAAGCCCGTCGCGTTCCGGCTTGAACGAACGGTAGTTGATCGTCTCCGGCTTCGTCACTTCGCCGTGCGACCACGACCGCATCGTCTCCGGGGAGGTCAGCATGATGCGGATCGAGTTGAACACGACCCGGCGCCGCATGAAGTCGCGGTCGTCCGGACGCGTCAACGAGAAGCGCTGCCGCTCCGTCGCGAGAGGGGACTTGATTCCGAACAGTTCCTGCATGGTCGCTGTGCCTCCTCGGCTTAGGGCTCTTCGCGAATCTGCACGTCCAAGCAAAGGCTCTGGAGTTCCTTCACGAGTACGTTGAAGGACTCCGGCGTGCTCGGCTCGGGCGGGTTCTCGCCCTTCACGATCGCTTCGTAAATCCGCGACCGCCCCGTTACGTCGTCAGACTTGACCGTCAGGAGCTCTTGGAGCGTATAGGCCGCTCCGTACGCCTCAAGCGCCCACACTTCCATTTCTCCGAATCGCTGACCGCCGAACTGCGCCTTTCCTCCCAGCGGCTGCTGGGTGACGAGCGAGTACGGTCCGATGGAACGCGCGTGGATCTTGTCGTCGACCAGGTGCGAGAGCTTCATCATGTAGATGAAACCGACCGTTATGCGCTGGTCGAACGATTCGCCGGTCCGTCCGTCGTAGAGGACCGACTTGCCGTCTTCCGGCAGATTCGAGTCCCGCAGGCAGCCCTTGATCTCCTCGACCGTGGCGCCGGCGAATACCGGAGTCGCCACCGTGGTGCCGAGCGCTTGCGCGGCCCAGCCGAGGTGGGTCTCCAGAACCTGGCCGATGTTCATACGCGACGGCACGCCCAGCGGATTCAGCACCATCTCCACCGGGGTTCCGTCGGGGAGGTACGGCATGTCCTCCTCGGGCATGATCTTGGCGACGACGCCCTTGTTGCCGTGGCGTCCCGCCATCTTGTCGCCGACCGATAGCTTGCGCTTCTTGGCGACATACACCTTCACGAGCTTGACCACGCCGGGGGGAAGTTCGTCCCCGCGCGTGACCTTCTCGATCTCCTTCTCGAGGTTCTTCTCCACCCGGTCGAGTGCGCGCGCGGCCCCTTCCATGAGGCTCCAGAAGCGGTCGTTCACGGCGTCGTCGCGGGTGACCGCGGTGCGGTACGGAACCGAGTCGAGTTGCGCCGAGGCGAGGAACTCCTCGTCGATCTTCTTCCCGGAGCGCGCGGTCGTCTCTTCGCCCTCGACCCACTTGTTCACGTATTCCCCGACGAGGATCTTGGCGAGCTCGGCGGCGCGGGTATCGAGCACGCGGTCCTTGTCCTTCTTCGCGTTGCGGCGAAGACGGTCGATCTTCTTCTTTTCCTGCTTCTTGGTCGTCTCGTCCTTCTCCCGGCGGCTGAAGACCTTCGTGTCGATGACCACGCCGTCCATGCCGGGGGGCGCCTTGAGCGAAGCGTCGCGGACGTCGCCCGCCTTCTCGCCGAAGATCGCGCGAAGGAGCCGCTCTTCCGGGGTGAGATCGGTCTCGCCCTTCGGCGTGACCTTTCCGACCAGGATGTCGCCCGCCTTCACCCTGGCGCCGATCCGCACGATCCCCTCCTCATCGAGGTTCTTGACCGACTCCTCGCTGACGTTGGGAATCTCGCGCGTGATTTCCTCGGCGCCGCGCTTGGTGTCGCGTACTTGAAGCTCGAATTCCTCGATGTGAATCGAGGTGAAGCGGTCGTTCTTGATCAGAAGCTCGGAGACCAGAATGGCGTCCTCGAAGTTGTAGCCGCCCCAGGGCATGAACGCGACGAGCACGTTCACGCCGAGCGCCAGTTCGCCGTGGCGCGTCGCGGCGCCGTCGGCGAGGAGCTGGCCCTTCTTGACCCGCTCGCCTTCGGAGACCGTCGGGCGCTGGTTGAGGCACGTGTCCTGATTCGAGCGCTTGAACTTCGACAGTTTGTAGAGGTCCACGCCCGCCAGTTCGGAGTAGTCGACCGCGTGGGCCTTGCCGTCCGGCTGGTCGTAGCGCACCCAGATCTGATCGCCGGCCACCGACTCGATGACGCCAGCCCGCTTCGCGAGCACGAGCGCGCCCGAATCCGCGGCGACCTTGCCTTCGAGACCGGTACCGACCAGGGGCGCTTCCGTGAAGAGGAGCGGCACCGCCTGGCGCTGCATGTTGGAACCCATGAGGGCGCGGTTCGCGTCGTCGTGCTCCAGGAACGGAATCAGCGCCGCCGCCGGCGAAACCAGCTGGATCGGCGAAATGTCCATGAAGTGGATATCCTTGGTCTCCGCCAGCGGGAACTCACCGCGCTCGCGCACGACCTCCGCCATCCGGAGCTTTCCGTCGCCGTCCATCTGCGCGTTCGCCTGGGCGATCTTGTACTGATCCTCGACGTCCGCCGAGAGGAAGTGGACCTGCTTGCGGTCCACCTTCGAACCCTCGACCTTGCGGTAGGGGGTCTCGAGGAAGCCGAGATCGTTCACCCGCGCGTACGTGGCGAGCGACGAGATGAGTCCGATGTTCGGTCCTTCGGGCGTCTCGATCGGACACATGCGGCCGTAGTGCGTGTAATGGACGTCGCGCACCTCGAAGCCCGCGCGATCCCGCGTGAGCCCGCCCGGTCCGAGGGCCGAGAGGCGCCGTTTGTGCGTGAGCTCCGCGAGCGGATTCGTCTGATCCATGAACTGCGAGAGCTGGCTGGAGCCGAAGAAACTCTGGATCACCGCGGAGATCGTCCGCGCGTTGATCAGGTCGTACGGCGTCACCTGCTCCACGTCCTGGAGCGTCATGCGTTCCCGGATGATCCGGGCCATGCGCGCCAGGCCGACGTTGAACTGGTTGCCGAGAAGCTCGCCGACCGCGCGCACCCGGCGGTTGCCGAGATGATCGATGTCGTCGGTCGTCACCGTCAGACCCACCACTTCCACGTTGAGACGCAGGTAGGTGAGATAGGTGACGATGACGAGGAAGTCCTCGGGACCGAGCGTCGTCTGGCTGTCGTCGGGCACGGCCAGGGCGAGCCGCTTCCGCTTCTCCTTCGTGCCGAGCAGGACCTCGTGCGGGAGCTTGCGGTTCAGCTTGTAGCGGCCGACCTTCGCCAAGTCGTAGCGCTTCGGATTGAAGAAGAGCTTCTTCAAGATGTCGCGCGCGGTGTCCGCCCGCGGGGGCTCGCCCGGCCGGAGGAGATTGTAGATGCGCGTGAGCGCCTCTTCCTCGGTCTTGGTCGAGTCCTTCTTCAGCGTGTTGCGGATGATGTCCGCCTCGTCGCGATGCGCGATCACGAAGGTTTTCACCGTCGTGAAGCCGGCGCGCCGCAGGCCCTCGATCCGCTCCATGGTCAGGAGCTCGTTGGCCTCCAGCAGGACTTCGCCCGTCTTCTCATCCACCACGTCCTCGGCCGACACCTTCCCCAGCGCCTCGGGCTCCTTCTTGGAGCGCGCGCCGCCGATCTCCTCCTCCTCCATCTCGTAGAAGAGTCCGAGAATCTCGCGATCGGATACGTAGCCGAGGGCCTTCAGGAGGACCGTGACCGGCAGCTTCCGCTTGCGGTCGATGTGGACGTACATGATGTCGTTCACGTCGAGGCTGAATTCCACCCACGAACCGCGGTACGGAATGATGCGGGCCGTGAAGAGCTTCTTGCCGCTCGGGTGGAGCGACTCGTCGAAGAAGACGCCCGGCGAACGGTGGAGCTGGCTCACGATCACGCGCTCGGCGCCGTTGATGATGAACGTCCCCTTGTCGGTGATGATGGGGAGCTCGCCGAGGTAGACCTCCTGCTCGATGATGCTCTTGTCCTTCTTCCCCTCCTCCGAATCCTCGCGGACGCGAAGGCGAAGCGTCGCCTTGAGCGGGACCGAGAACGTCAGATCCCGCTCCTGGCACTCGTCGACCGAATACTTGGGCTCGCCGAGATCGAAACGGACGAACTCGAGCGAGAACGTCTCCCGGGGATCGCTGATCGGGAAGACGCTCGTAAAGACCTCCTGAAGGCCTTCGTTTCGGCGCTTCATCGGGTCGGTGTCGGCCTGCAGGAAATTACGGAACGAATCCAGCTGGACGTCGAGCAGGTTCGGGATCTGGAGATCCCATTCCCGATCGATCTTGCTGAAGCTCCGTCGTTCCTTGGCGCGCTGGTTTTTCACGTACTTGCCACCCTTCTCTAGTGACGGCCGTGTCGGCGATACAGGGGATTACTTGATCTCGACGCTGGCACCCTGCTCTTCGAGCTTCGCCTTCACGCTGGCGGCCTCTTCCTTCGTCGTCTTCTCCTTCACCGCCTTCGGGGCGCCGTCCACCAGGTCCTTCGCCTCCTTGAGGCCCAGGCCCGTCAGCTCGCGCACCACCTTGATGACGTTGATCTTCTTGTCGCCCGCCGCCAGGAGGATGACGTCGAACTCCGTCTTCTCCTCGACGACCGCCGCCGCGGCTCCACCCATGCCCGGCCCGGCCATCATCATCGGGGCCGCCGCCGTCACGCCGAAGTGTTCCTCGAGCTTCTTCACGAGGCCGGAAACCTCGAGCATCGTCATGTTTTCGAGAAGGCTGATGATCTGCTGGTCCTTGTTCGCGCTTTCCACTGAAAATTCCTCCTTAAGGTATCCCCGGGCAGCGCCGCGGGGTCATCCGCGGGGCCTACCCCTGCTTCTGCTTCCCGATCGCGTCAATGACTCCCACCATTTGGCGAAGCGAGCCCGAAAGCACGCCGACCATGCCCTGCATGGGAGAACGGAGGGCACCGATGAACTGTCCCAGGAGCACCTCGCGAGGAGGGAGCTGGGCCAGCATCTTGATGCCGTCCGCGTCATAAAGGTGACCGCCCACGTAGGCGGCCTTCAACGCCGGCTTCTGAAATTCCTTGGCGAAGTCCGCGAGGACCCTCGCCGCCGCGACCTCGTCCGACCCGAAGGCGATGCCCGTCGGGCCCTCCAGGAACGGATCGAGCACTTCCACGCCCTGGGCGCGCAGCGCGCGCTTTGTCAGCGTGTTCTTCGCGACGACGTACTGCACATTCACATCGCGGAGCTTGCGCCGCATCTTGGTCGCCATCTCGACGTTCATCCCCTGAAAGTCGGTCAGGTAGATCGACTTCGACCGGGCGATGATCTCCTCGAGATCGGCGACGGCTTGTATTTTTTCGGCGGTGGACATGAACGTGACCTCTCGGTTCTGACCGGTTCGGTTGGGGCCGTGGGCCGTTAGGCCTTCAGGCTCGACTGGATCGCGACGGGATCGAGGCGCACCGGCGGCCCCATCGTCGAGCTGATGGTGATGCTCCGTAGATACTGGCCCTTCGCCGACGCCGGCTTCAGGCGCATGACTTCGCGGAGGAAGACCTCGACGTTCTGGAGGAGCTGATCCTTCCCGAACGAGGCCTTGCCCACCGGGGCGTGCAGATTCCCGGACTTGTCGACGCGGTATTCGATCTTGCCCGCCTTCATTTCCCGGACGGCCTTCGCGACGTCCATCGTCACGGTGCCGCTGCGGGGATTCGGCATGAGCCCGCGGGGGCCGAGGATGCGGCCGAGCTTTCCAACCTCGCCCATCATGTCGGGCGTCGCGATGATCGTGTCGACGTCCGTCCAGCCCTCGGTGAGCTTCTTGATCCACTCGTCCGATCCAACGAAGTCCGCGCCGGCATCCTTCGCCTCACGCTCCTTCTCGCCCTTGGTGAGGACGAGCACTCGGACCTTCTTCCCCGTGCCGTGCGGCAAAACCACCGTGCCGCGAACCTGCTGGTCGGCATGCCGGGGATCCACGCCCAGCCGCATCGCCACTTCGATCGTCTCGTCGAATTTCGCCGTGGCGCCCGACTTCAATCTGTCGACGGCGGTGCCGAGGTCGGTCAGCTTCTCCGCCCCGATCGTCTCGCTCGCCTTACGGAACCGCTTTCCAATTTTCATCGGCGCCCCCCTTACTCGGCGATCTCGATGCCCATGCTGCGCGCGGTGCCTTCCACCATGCGCATGGCCATCTCGACGTCGTTCGCGTTGAGGTCCGGACGCTTCAGTTCGGCGATCTCGCGAATCTGCTCCTTGGTGACCTTCGCCACCTTGGTGCGGTTCGGAACGCCGGAGCCCTTCGCGATCCCGGCCGCGCGCTTCAGGAGCACGGCCGCCGGAGGCGTCTTGGTGATGTAGGTGAAGGAACGATCGGTGTAGACGGTGATGACGACCGGAATGATAAGCCCGGTCTGGCCCTGCGTCTTCGCGTTGAACGACTTGCAGAACTCCATGATGTTCACGCCGTGCTGGCCGAGCGCCGGCCCAATCGGGGGCGCTGGCGTCGCACTTCCGGCAGTCACCTGGAGCTTCACGAGGGCTTTGATCGGTTTCGACTTCGCCATGGCATTCCTCTCACTCGCGCGGGGTCGCCCCCGCTCCCACGGTACGCGTGGTGACGTGCGGTCGGGACTCGGCCCGCCGCTCTTTTCCGCCGGTTAGACCGGTTGTACTTGCAAGAAATCGAGTTCGACCGGTGTGGCGCGCCCGAAGATCGACACCATGACCTTCACCTTCTGGCGCTCGGGGTTCACCTCGTCCACCACGCCGGTGAAATCGGTGAACGGCCCGTCGATGACCTTCACGTGCTCGCCGGACTTGAACGGCACCTCGGCGGCGCCGCGCATCCGGCCGCCGGCCTCCATGTGCCCGAGGATCCGCTTCACCTCCGCATCGCGAAGGGGGATCGGATCCTGCCCCGAGCCGACGAACCGCGTCACGCCGGGGACGTTCTGCACCACCAGGCGCGACTCCATGTCCAGGTTCATCTCGACGAGGACGTAGCTGGGAAACGTCTTTCGCTTCGACGTGATCCGCTTTCC
>JANOOP010000050.1:0-4638 GCA_031421415.1 Candidatus Eiseniibacteriota bacterium | reverse complement strand
GTGCGCGGCGACGCGGACGCGCGGGAGCGCGCCGGCGACGCGGGGCGCCTCGTGCCGTGCGGCAACGACCGGCTGCTGGCCGAGGCGATCGAGGCGGCGGCGGCGGATTCCGGCGCCGAGGCGCGGATCGCACGCGGCATGTCGCGCGTCCGCGCGGAGGCGGACTGGGCGGAGACGGTGGCGCTCTTCGAGGCGCGACTCGCCGCGATGGCGCGAGCGGGAAGCCGATGAAGCGTCTCCTTGTCCTCGCCTACTTCTTTCCCCCGCTCGGTGGCGGCGGCTGTCAGCGGACGCTCAAACTCGTGCGCTATCTCGAGCCGAACGGGTGGGCGGCGACGGTGGTGACGGTGCGGGATCCCGACTACTGGATCCTCGATCCGTCGCTCCTCGAGGAAGTCCCGTCCTCGTGCGAGATCGTTCGCGCGAGCGCGCTCACCTCGCAGCGCCTCCTCCGTCTCCTGGGCGGCGCGGGCGTGCGCCTGGAGGAACGGCAGGGTGCGCGCCGCGCGGGCGCCTTCCGCGCGCTTCGCGGCTTGCAGCAATTCGTGGCGATTCCCGACGGCTATCGGCCCTGGGCTCGCGCCGCCGAACGAGCCGCGCGGGCGCGCGTCGCGAAGGGAGGCATCGACGCCATCTGGACCACGTCCTCTCCGGAGAGCGCGCACCTGGCCGGTCTCGGGCTGAAGCGGAGTTTCGCGCTCCCCTGGATCGCCGACTTCCGCGATCCCTGGGTGGGGCGCGTCACCTACGCGCCACCCACCTCGTGGCACGACCGACGGCACCGCGCGCTCGAAGCGGAAGTCGTGGCCGCGGCCGATCGCGTGACGGTCGTCAGCGAGGCGATGGCGGCGCGATTCCGGGAGCGATATCCCGCGCTCGCGCCGGAACGATTCGTCGTCCTTCCGAACGGGTACGACCCCGACGACTGGGCGCGCGCGGCGCGGCTGCCCGGGAGCGAGGAGGGGGCGCGCGACCGTGCGCCGGGCCGATTCGTCGTGCTGCACGCGGGGCAACTGGCGCACCGTCCCACCGTGGGCGATCTTCTCGCTGCCGCGCGCCGCCTGCTGGATGAATCCCCCGCGCGGCGCGAGACCTTGTGTCTCCGCTTCATGGGCGGAAGCGAGGGCCTGGACGATGCGGCCGTCGCGCGGGCGGGGCTCACCGGCGTCGTGGAGGTCGTGCCGTCGCGCCCGCATCTGGAGGCGCTGGCTGCCATGAAGCGGGCGAATTTGCTGGTGCTCCTGGGGCACGGCGGGGACGCGGATACGCAGCTCTACACGGGGAAAATCTACGAATACCTCACGAGCGGCAGGCCGGTCGTCGGCGTACTGGACGAAGGCCCGGCCAGCGACCTGATCGGGCGCTCCGGGAGGGGCACCGCGTGCCGTCCAGGGGATGTCGACTCCCTTTCAGCAGCCATTCGCGCCCCCCTTGTGGCCTGGGAACGCCATGAAATCCCGCCGGATTTCCCACTACTAGCGCCCGCCGTGGGGTGGGAACGGCAGCGCATGGCCCGCCAGGCCGCCGAACTCCTCGAACGGATCCTCCCGCGGCCCTAGCCTCCTCGACTCTCCCCACGATTTCCGCTATTCCGTAAGCCTTTGGACTCCATGTAAATAAAATTTCATTCTTTCGAAGGTTCCGCGTTGACACCCCCCATGGTGATGCCTAGGATGCGCGCTGGTGGAGGGAAGTGGGGAATTGTGGGGGATGAGCCGGTGCCCTTCCCACCGGCTCCCATGGGCACTCAGAGGCGACACGGGCGAGTCAGGGAATGGCGACCTTCCGCGGCAGCTACGAGCACACCATCGATCACAAGGGACGCGTCAGCATTCCGGCGCGCTTCCGCCGCCAGCTGTCCGGCGACGCGAACGAGACGTTCGTCGTCCTGCGCGGGCTCGACACATGCGTCTCGCTCTATCCCGCCGACGAGTTCCGCCACCTCGAAGAGCGCCTTCGCGGCCGCTCCTTCACCGACGAGACGGCGCGCCGGTTTCAGCGCCTCCTCTTCCACGACTCGCGCGACGAGACGCTCGACGCGCAGGGTCGCGTCGCCCTCCCGCCCGCGCTCATCGCGCACGCGGAGTTGAAGCACGGCGTGCTGGTGAAGGGCGTGCTGGACCATATCGAGATCTGGAATCCCGAGACCTACGAGCGCTACGTCAGCGGCTCGAATCGCACGTACGAAGAAATCGCGGGAGAGCTCCTCCTGTGATCGCCGCCACGCTTCGCCGCGACCGGGCCTCGCTCGGAGAACACCCGACCTATCAGTGGGACGCGTCCCGCGACGCCGGCGCGCGCACCATCCGGCTCTACGGGCGCCTGGGCGAGCGCGAGCTTCGCCGCGTCCTCGACGCCATCGTCGAGCGCGCCCGCTCGCCGCGCGACACCGTCACCGTCGACTTCGCCGGCGTCGAGCACGTCGACTTCCGCGCGGTCGCCGACTTCCTGTCCGCGCTGGGACGACTCCGCGATCGCAGCGCCTCGATCTGGATCGTCGGCGCGTCGCCGTACATCCGGCAGCTCATGGACGTCTCGGGAGAGGGATCGCTGCGGCGGGCCCTCTCCGGGGACATCAATCCCGGTGGAAGCGTGGGCCGGCCGGCGGAAGACGATCTCCGCGAGGCCGAGCGGCGCGCGCTTCGAGCGGGCGTCTGGAACTAGACGGGACGGCGGAGAGCCGAGCGATGTCCGGGCACGTCCCGGTTCTGCTCCTTGAAGCGGTCCGGCTTCTCATCACCGATCCAGGCGGCACCTACGTCGACGTCACGCTCGGCGGCTGCGGGCACTCGGTAGCGATCTTGCACGAGGTGGGCATGGACGCGAGGGTAGTCGGCATGGATTGCGATCCGGCGGCGGTAGAACGGGCCCGCCGGACTCCGCCTGCCCTGGCGCCTCGTTTCACCGCCGTGCGGGCGCGTTTTTCCGAGATGGAGGGCGCCCTCGAATCGCTCGGCCTCGCCGAGGTGGACGGCATCCTCGCCGATCTCGGCATCTCCTCCACGCAGCTCGACGACCCGGTCCGCGGCCTCTCCTTCGACCGCGAGGGGCCGCTCGACATGCGCCTCGATCCGACCCGCCCGGAGACGGCGGACACCCTGATCGCCCAGGTGGACGACGACACGCTGGCGCGGTGGCTCTCCGAGTATGGCGAGCTTCCGCGCGCGCGCGCCGCGGCCCGCGCCATCCGCCGCCAGCGCCACGCGGTGGGGCACCTCACCACCCGCGCGCTTCGGGAGGCGCTGGAGCCGCTCTATCACGGTCCGGCCCGGCACCGCCGCCTGGCGCAGGCGTTCCAGGCGCTCCGCATGGCCGTCAACCACGAGCTGGAGGAGCTCCGCTCGCTCCTCGACGCGGCCGCCCGCGTCGTCCGTCCTGGCGGCACGCTCGTCGTCATCGCCTATCACTCGCTGGAAGACCGCATGGTGAAGCACGCCTTCCGGCCGCCTCGCCCGATGGACGCCTGGGAGGAGCCCGCGCCCGAGCCCTGGGAGCCGATCACGCCGAAGCCGATTCGTCCCGACGACGCGGAAGTCCACGACAACCCACGCGCCGGCAGCGCCCGTCTCCGGGCGGCGCGCCGCCGTCCCGGCGTGGCCGCGCCCGCGCGCCGAGAGGAGGCGTGACATGAGCGGCTACCTTCGTCGCTACCGCCTGGAGCCGCGCCGGAGCCACGGGCGTCTGGTCGCCTGCGTCCTCGTGCTGATGGTCGTCCTTTTCGCCAAGGTCTGGCAGTCGACCGCCGCGAGCACGCTCTCGATGGAACGGGACAGTCTGCGCCGCGAGGTCCGCGTGCTGGAGAACCGCATCCGCCTCTCCTCGGAGCTCCGCGTTCAGGCCGCGCTCCGCGGAGGGCTGGACCATCAGGCGCTCGCCGCGCTTGGGTTTCGGAATCCCGATCCTTCGGCCGTGGTGAACATCAATCTCAGCCGGTCGGCGCCGTCCAAAGCGCCGGGCGATGACGGCGGCGTCGCCCGCTTCAGCGGCTTCCTTCGCGGCATCCGGGGAGGGCGCCCGCGCCGCGACGAGGAGCTGCACGCGATTCCGGTCTCCTCGCCGATTCCCTCCGACGAGCCGACCTCGGCGGGGACGCGGTGAGCCCGAAGGACCGGACTCGACTCCGCACGATCGCGCTCTTCGGGCTGGTGGCCTTCGCGGTCCTTCTGGCGCGCCTGGTGCAGATTCAGCTGATCGGGCATGAGCGCTACGCCCGCGACGCGCGCTCGCAGCAGACGCGCCGCGTGATCCTGGAGCCGGAGCGCGGCCGCATCTTCGACCGCCACCTCCGCCCGCTGGCCGAAAACGTCGACCTGAGCCAGATCTCGGTCCGGCCCGGAGAGGTGCGCAACGCGGGCGCCGTCGGCGACTTCATCCGCGAGAACGCGGGAGCCACGGGCGTGCGGAAGTTCCGCCAGGGGCGAGCCCATCACCGCGTCTACGTGCGGATCGCGGCGCAGTTGAAGCCGGAGAAGGAACTGGCGCTCAAGACGACGAAGCTTCCCGAGGGGATTCATATCGAGCAGGTTCCCGGGCGCGTCTATCCGCTCGACGACCTCGCGAGGTCGGTCCTGGGCATCGTGGGGAACGAAGGACACGGCCTGGAGGGCCTGGAACAGGTGTTCGACCGGGAACTCCAGG
>JANOOP010000049.1:0-1702 GCA_031421415.1 Candidatus Eiseniibacteriota bacterium | reverse complement strand
CGCGGCCCACGGCGTGATCACGAACGCCACGGCGAGCGAGAAGATCATCGCCATCGAAGCGCCGACCGGAATCGGCTTCATGTAGGGGCCCATGAGGCCGCCGACGAAGGCGAGCGGGAGAATCGCGGCGATGACGGCGATGGTGGCGAGCACGGTCGGATTGCCGACCTCGTCCACCGCCTCCACCGCGCGTTCGTCCACGTCCCGGCCGTCCTTCATCCGGAAGTGCCGCGCCATGTTCTCCACGACCACGATGGCGTCGTCCACCAGGATGCCGATCGAGAAGATGAGCGCGAAGAGCGTGACCCGGTTCAGCGTGTAGCCGAGTGCGCGGTAGACGAAGAGCGTGAGGGCGAGCGTGACCGGAATGGCGATCGCCACGATGACCGCCTCGCGGCGCCCCAGCGCGAGCGCGATGAGCGCCACGACGGAGAGCGTCGCGAGGAGGAGGTGGAAGATAAGGTCGTCCGACTTGTGCTTCGCGGTCGCGCCGTAGTCGCGCGTCACCGAAACCGTGACGTCGCGGCCGAGGAGTTCGGGGCGGAGGGTGTCGACGCGGGTGCGGAGCGCCTCGGTGAGCAGCGTGGCGTTCACGCCCGGTCGCTTCGTGACCTCCACCGTGACGGCGGGCTCGCGGCGCCGGCCCCGCTCGGAGTGGAAGACGTACGTGTCGGGCTCGCCGGGCCCATCGGCGACCGTCGCGAGTTCGGAGAGACGAATCGTTCCGCCGCGGCGGGTCGGCACGAGGAGCGAGCGGAGGTCGTCGGCCGAGCGATAGGCGCCCTCCACGCGGAGCTCGGTGCCGCGGTTCGAGGCGATCAGCGCGCCGGCGGGAGAGGACACCCCGTTCGCCGCGATGGCGCCGAGGAGGGCGTCGACGGAGACGCCGCCGGCCGCCATGCGCGCTGGATCGGGCCGGATCGAGATCTCGCGCGGCGAGCCGCCCAGGATTCGCACGCGCGCCACGCCCGGCACCTGCCGGAGCGGCTCCGCCAGCTCCGCCGCCACGAGCCGGAGATCGCTCTGATCCCAGTCGGCGCGCGTGGGGCTCGTGAGCGCCAACGTCAGCACCGGGACGTCGTCGATTCCGCGCGGCGCGACCGATGCGATCGCCGCGCCCCGGGGGAGCTCGGGGGCGGCGTGGTCGAGGCGCGTGCGGATCTGCGCCAGCGCCATGTCGGGATCGGTCCCGACTTGGAAGCGCGCGATCAGGAGTGCGCCGTCGTCGCGCGAGGTGGAATAGAGATACTCGAGCTTCGGGATCTCCCAGAGCCGCCGCTCCACCGGCGACGTGAGTTGGCGCTCGATCTGCTCGGCCGAGGCGCCGGTCCAGCGGAGGCCGACGTCGACCATCGGCACTCGGATCTGCGGTTCCTCCTCGCGGGGCAGCGTGGCGAAGGCGAAGAGCCCCTGGAGGAGCGACGCGACGATGGCGAGCGGCGTCAGCTTCGAGTGAAGAAAGTAGCCGGCCATCCGGCCGGCGGGGCCGGTGGAGCGCGCGCCCGGGGGGTGCGACGCGCTCACTTCGCGGCCTCCGCGGGGCGGCCATCCTCGAGGCCCTTGGGATCGAGGGCGAGGGTGTCGCCCGGGTCGAGCCCGGCCAGCACCGTGACCGTCTCTCCCGCTTCGCGCCCCACGCGGAGCCAGCGAAGCGACACGCGGCCTTCGCGGAGGACGTAGACCCCCGTGAGCGAGCCGCGGC
>JANOOP010000048.1:0-10109 GCA_031421415.1 Candidatus Eiseniibacteriota bacterium | reverse complement strand
TTCGAGCCGGTGGTGCAGAAGCGGCAGTTCTGGGCTGGATCCGAGTACCAGAAGAGGCAGGAGTTGGAAATGTAGATTCCGAGGTAGGTCCCCTGGAGCACGCCGACCTTTCCCATCTCGGTGCCGCGGGAGGTCTTCCGCGTGTACCAGGCGGGCTCCTCGGGGATGCGGACCGCGTAGCGCTGATCCTCCCGCTCGTCGCGCAGGTGGTAGCCGCCGCCGTCCCGCGCCAGCAGATAGGGGGAGCGGCGCGCGAAATCTTCCTCCACGGGGACGTTGAGCCAAATCTCCTTCCGCTTGCCGGGAAGGACGAGTTCGAGCCCCGAGCCGAGGCCGGCGCGGGTGCGCGCGACCATCCGGGCGTCTTCCTCGAGGCGGCAGGAGGGGTCGATGCGGAGCCCGTTACAGAAGAGATCGATCTCCAGCTCGCACGGATTTCGGCGGGATGTCATTCGGGACGCAGCTCCTTCTTCGCCCCCAAGCGGGCAGCGTAACATATTCATAATACATCACTTGCGGCCCTAACGTCGATGGTACCTTGGTACCGCCTCGGTCGCCGCTAGCGGCGCTTTTTCGGGAGCGAGGCCTTCTTCAGATTCCGCTCGAGGAAGGCGAGCGTGCGGCTCCAGGCGTCCCTGGCCGCGTCCTCGCGGTAGCCGCCCCAGGGATTGTTGATGTTGGCGAAGGCGTGTCCCGCACCGGGATAGATCTTGAAGTCGGCCTTCTTCCCGGCCGCGATCAAGGCCTTCTCGAACGCCTGCACCTGGTCGGGCGTGGGGCCCTCGTCCTTGCCGCCGAAACTGCCGAGGATCGGCGCCTGGATCCCCTTGATGACTGCCTCGTCGGTGATCGGCGCGCCGTAGTACATGACGCAGGCGCGAATGCCCGGGTCGGCGGCGGCGAGCCGAATCGAGTACCTCCCGCCCATGCACCACCCGATGACGCCGATCGCCTGTGCGCGGACGTCGTCGCGGCTTCTCAGGAAGTCGGCCGCGCGCCGGAGCGTCGCGATTGCCTCGTCCTCGGCGAGACCGCTCATGTACTGGTGCGCCGTCTCCGCGTCGCGGGCAACGCGCCCCCTGTAGAGATCGACCGCGAACGCCGTGTAGCCCCGCGCGGCCAGACTGTCGGCCTGCTCCTTGACCCAGTCGTTCAGCCCCCACCATTCGTGTACGACGATGACCGCGGGATGCGTTCCGGCGCCCTTCGCTATCGCGAGGTAGCCGCCGAGCGGCTGCTTGTTCACGGTCATCTGGATCATCTCCGCGGAGGCCGTGCCGGCGCCCAGCATGACGAGCGCGGCCAGGAACGCGGCGGAGAGTGGTGTGGCGCGGAGAATCGTGCGGATCATGCGAAAGGTCTCCCGTTCGTCGATTGGCTTCATGGATGGATGGCCCGCCGGTGACGGCGATCGATAGCGCCTCAGTCTACCCCCTGCCGTCCCCGCCGGCATCATTCCGCGCGCCCCTCGCTGTCGGCGAGCGCGGCGTCGATTTCCTCCCGAACCGCCGCGTCACGCTCGGTCTCGCGCGCGGCGAGAAGGGCCCGGTGCGCCGCGGCGCCTCCGATCCGTCCCAGCGCCCACGCCGCGTGTCCGCGTCCCGCGGCGCTCCCCTCCTCGCGCAGGGCCCGAGCCAGGGCCGCCACGGCGCGCCGGTCTCCCAGATTGCCGAGCGCCACCGCCACGTTTCGGACGAAGCGATCGCGTCCGGCCCGCATGAGGGGCGTCCCCTCGTAGCGGGCCTCGAACCCCCCGGCGTCGATGGACAGCAAGGGTAGGAGCCAGGGGGTCTGCTGCCTCGGCCGCTCCGCGAAGTCGGGCTCGTAGGTCGGCGTGGCGAATCGGTTCCAGGGGCAGGCCTCCTGGCAATCGTCGCAGCCGAAGATTCGTACCCCGATCGCCGCCCTCATCTCCCGTGGAATCGCCCCTTCGTGTTCGATGGTGAGATACGAGATGCAGCGCCGCGCGTCCACCTGGTAGGGGGCCACGATCGCACCGGTGGGGCAGGCGGGAATGCAGCGCTCGCAGCGTCCGCAGCGGTTTCGCGCCGGCTCCCCGGCGGGAAGGAAGACATCGCAGAGGATTTCCCCGAGGAAGTACCAGGAGCCGGCCCCCTGCCGGATGAGATTTCCGTTCTTCCCGAACCACCCCAGCCCCGCGCGCACGGCCCACCCCCGCTCGAGGACGGGACCGCTGTCGACGTAGGCGCGCCAACGCGCCCCGGGGCGGAGGGCCTCCAGCGTGCGCCCCAGTCGGTTCAGGCGGCGCTTGAGGCGGCCATGGTAGTCGCGCCCCCAGGCATAGCGGGCGACGCGGCCCCGGAGCGCGGCGGCGCGTCCCTCGGCGGGAGTCTCCGCCGGCCAATCTCCGCGATAGTAGGAGGCGAGAACCGAGACGACGGTCAGCGCGTCCGGAACGACAAGACGGGGATCGGAGCGGCGTTCCGGTTCGCGGGCCATCCACCGCATCGTGGCGTGACGCCCTTTCGCCAGCCATGCCGCGAGGCGTTCGGCGTGGGGGTGCTCCTCGGCCCGCGCGAAGCCGATGGCGTCGAAGCCGAGCGCCACGGACGCCTCCCGCAGGGCGCTCGCCAGCGTCTCGGGTGTGCTAGCATCCGGCCGTGTCGGACGAATTCGATTTGCAGCCGGTCTTTCCGCTCCCAAACGTCGTCCTCTTTCCGCGGGCGATCCTGCCGCTCCATATCTTCGAACCGCGCTATCGGACCATGATCGCCGATGTCCTGGGCGGCGGCCAGACGATGGTGGTCGCGCTCCTGAAGCGCGGCTGGGAGCAGGACTACGAGGGGTGCCCCGAGGCGCACTCGATCGCCTGTCTGGGGCGTGTCGTGCAGCACCACGAACTCCCCGATGGCCGCTACAACATCATGCTTCACGGCGAGGAGAAGGTCTTCCTCGATCGCTACGAGCGCCAGCAGCCGTATCGCATCGCCCGCGTCCGGCGCGTCGAAGAGGACCGGACCTGGGCCGGCGGGGAGGGCGCCGCGACGATGGCGGCCGAATTGATCGAGCTCTACAGGCGCGCCCATCAGCGGCAGGGCACAGCGCTCGATCTGGCGCACCTCCTGGGACCCCACGTGAGCCCGGAGGCCGTGGTGAACACCATCGCCATGAACCTGGATGGCGAGTCCGACGTACGCCAGCAGCTCCTGGAACTCGACGGGCTCGAGATGCGATTTCAGGCGCTTCATCAACTCCTTCGCGAATCGAGCCGGACCCAGGACGTCGTCGACCGGGTGCGGCACCTCTACCCCAAAGACCCCCGTCGGAACTAGGAGCCGTCCGTGACCACCACCCCTCGCGTGACCGCCACGCCTCGAGCCCGCGCAAGCACCACGCGCACCTCGAAGGGCGCCGCGCCTCTGATCGCCGCGCTTCACCGAGCCTATCCCGACGCGGCGTGCGCCCTCACGCACCACGACCCGTTCCAATTGCTGGTCGCCACGATCCTCTCGGCGCAGTGCACCGACGTGCGCGTGAACATGGTGACGCCGAAGCTCTTTGCCGCCTACCCCGACGCCGCCGCGATGAGCCGCGCGGGGCAGGAGGAGCTGGAGGGGATCGTCCGCTCGACCGGCTTCTACCGGAACAAGGCGAAGTCGATCCGTGGGGCCGCGGCGCGCCTGATGGAGGCGTTCGGAGGGCGCGTGCCGAAGACGATGGACGAGCTCCTCACGCTTCCGGGCGTGGCAAGAAAGACCGCGAACGTGGTGCTCGGCGTCGGCTACGGCATCGCCGACGGTATCGTGGTCGACACGCACGTGGAGCGGCTCTCGCGGCGGCTCGGCGTGAGCAAGGGGAAAAATCCGGAATCGATCGAGCAGGACCTGATGAAGGTCGTCCCGCGCGAGCGGTGGATCGAGTTCTCGCATCTTCTCATCGATCATGGACGGCAAGTCTGCCAGGCCCGGAAGCCGGCCTGCGCCCGCTGCCCGGTCGCCACACTCTGCCCCAGCGCGCGCTACTTCCTCGCGGGCAAGGTTCCGCCCGGGGAGAAGAAGAAGTGAGCGCGAAGCCGGGCGATCCGGCGCCCGCGTTCGACGTCTCGCTGGTCGGAGGCGGCTTTCGTAGCCTTCCCGACGTTGTGGAGCCGGGCGGCGGGATCGTTCTTTTCGTCAAGTCCAGTTGCGAGACGAGCCGCCTCGTCGTCCCGCGGCTCGGTCCTCTGGCGCGCGCGCTGGCCGACGAGGGGCGGCTCTTTCTCGTGGTGGCCCAGGAGGACGAGGCCGGCGCTCGGCGATTCCAGGAGGAACTCGGCGTTCCCGGGGTGCTTTCCTGGGAGAAGGCGCCCTACGCGGCCTCCGCCGACTACGGCATCGAGTCGGTGCCGACGCTCTTCGTCATCGACGGCGCCGGCGTGATCGCGGAACGCGTGGAAGGGTTCGTGAAGCGCGAGTACCTCGCGCTGGGGGAGGGAATCGAGCAGGCGCTGGCGCTCGGCGACGTTCCGCCGGTGCTGGAGCGGGCCGAGGACCTTCCAGAATGGAAACCTGGCTGAAGCTCGCGATCGGCCGCCGGGTAGCGGCCACACGGGCGTTCGGGAGGTCGCGATGAATCGCCACTGGGGAGTTTCGATCACGTGGCTGGGCCACGCCACCGTTCTCTACACCGACGCGAAGGGGAGAAATTTTCTCGTCGATCCCTGGATCGAGGGGAATCCCGCCTCGCCGCCGGCCGCAAAGGCACTCTCTCGCCTCGACGCCATCCTCGTCACGCACGGCCACTCCGACCACTTCGGCGACGTTCTGCCGCTCGCGAAGCAGCACCATCCCGACATCGTTTGCAATTACGAGATCTATCTCCACCTCGAGCGGAAGGGCGCCGAGAAGGTGCACGGCATGAACAAGGGCGGGACGATCGAGATCGCCGGCGTGAAGGCCACGATGGTGCACGCCATCCATTCGAGCAGCATTGTCGAGGGAGATCAGGTGATCTACGCCGGGGAGCCGTGCGGGTATGTGCTCGAGTTCGAAGGAGGAACGCGCGTCTACCACGCGGGCGACACGGGAGTCTTCGGCGACATGAAGCTGATCGGGGAGCTCTACAAGCCGACGATCGCCGTTCTCCCGATCGGCGACCTCTACACGATGGGGCCGCGGGAGGCGGCGGCCGCGGCGCGGATGATCGGCGCGAAAGCGATCGTGCCGATCCACCATTCGACGTTTCCGGGGCTTCCCGGCACGCCGGAGATGCTCCGCGCGGAGTTGGCGGACCGGCCGGAGATTGAGATCGTGGCGTTGAAGCCGGGGGAGAGCGCTTCGTAGCTTGGCGTTGTCCAGGCTACCGAGGCAGCGAGGTCTCACGGTCGTCCAGACCCCGTAGGGTGCGGGGGCATAACGGCGCCCCTCGATCACGTACGGCGGATCGCCCGGCAAGCGCGTGGGGGAGTCGACCTCCTGGAGGCCCACCGTGGCGTCGGGGTCGTTGGGGTAGAAGCGGATCACGCCGCGCTTCTTGGTGGCGCGGGCGGGAGTGCGTTTCGCCGCGCGGGAGCGGCGCGTCACCGCCGCGCCCCGAACAGGGCGAGAAGCTTCTCCGCGGAGAGCGTGTTCACGACGTCCTTCTTCGTGAGCCACCCCTTTCGCGCCACGCCGATGCCGTAGCGGTGATCGTCGTAGCCGCTCACGTGGTGCGCGTCGGGATTCACGGCGAACTTCGCGCCGCGCTCCTTCGCCGCCCGCGCCTCCCGCCAGTCGAGATCGAGCCGGTGCGGGTTGGCGTTGATCTCCACGACCACTCCCTCCTCCGCCGCCACGCGAACGACCTCATCGATCTTCACCTTGTAGGCGTCGCGCTGGAGCAGGAGGCGTCCCGTGGGATGCGCCAGGATCGAGACGTGCTTGTTCCGGAGCGCCTTCACCATCCGCTCGGTCATCGCCCCCTCGTTCATCGTGAAGTTCGTGTGAATGGACGCCACGACGAAATCGAGCCGCTCCAGCACCCGATCGGGATAATCGAGCGATCCGTCGGGTAGGATGTCGACCTCCGAGCCCTTCAGGACGCGGAGCTTCTTGCTCCCCGCGTTCCAGCGGTCGATGGCGGCGCCCTGGCGCTTCAACTCGGCCTCGGAGAGCCCGTTCGCGTAGCGCGCGGAGACGGAGTGGTCGGCGATTCCGAGATACTCCGCGCCCCAGGCTTCGGCCGCTTCGGCCATCTCCTCGAGGGTCGACCTCCCGTCGCTCGCCGTGGTGTGGCAGTGGAGGATGCCGCGGAGGTCGCGGAGCGTGACCAGCTTCGGAAGCGCGCCCGCTTCCGCGGCTTCGATCTCACCTCGGTCCTCCCTCAATTCCGGTTCGATGGTGGAGAGCCCGAGCACCCGGAAGAGGTCCTCCTCGCCGTGGATGGCGGCGTGACGCTTCCCGCTGAGCGCGTACTCGTTCAGGCTCATGCCGCGCTCCTGCGCGCGAGCGCGAATCCGGATGTTGTGCGCGACGCTGCCGGTGAAGTAGTGGAGCGCGAAGGGGAATTCGGCGGGCGTCACGAGGCGGAGATCGACCGCGAGCCCCGAGGGAAGCCGGACCGACGTCTTGGTCTCGCCGCTCCCGATGACCGAAGCGTCGGGGACGAGCGCGAGAAACGCTTTCGTCACGGATGCCGGCTTCGTCGTGGCGACGAGAAGATCGACGTCCTTCACCGTCTCCGCCCAGCGGCGGAGGCTTCCGCCGATTTCGGCCTTCTCCACCGCGGCGAGACGCCGGAGCGCGGCCACGAGTTCCTCCGCGACGGGCCGCACCTCGCTCGCCAGGTAGCGCCCGGCCCCCGCTTCCAGGAGCGCGATCCCTTCCAGAATCTTCTTCTCCGACTGCTCGCCGAAGCCCTTCAGTTCTCGGATTTCGCCCTTCTGGGCGGCGCGCTTCAGTTTCGCCAGGGTGGCGATGCCGAGTTCCTCGCCGAGCGCGCGGACCTTCTTCGCGCCGAGGCCGGGGACGCGGATCATATCGAGGTAGCCCGGGGGCGTGGCCGCGGCCAGCTCGTCGTAGTAGCTCATGTGGCCGGTGCGCCAGAGTTCGGTGATGTTCCCGGCGAGGGCCTCGCCGATACCCTTGAGCTCCGTGAGCGTGCCGGCCTCGACCCGGGCGCCGAGGTCGTCGGAGAGCCCGTCGATCACGCGCGATGCGTTCACGTACGCGCGCACCTTAAAAGGGTTCTCCCCCTTCAGTTCCAGGAGCACGGCGATCTCGTCGAGGAGGCGTGCGACGTCGCGCTTGTCCATGGCTCGGGAGGCGGCGAGCGCCGCCATCGGTCAGAGGAGTTCGGAGAGGGGCCGGCGGCCGGAGAATCCTTCATCGAGCGGATGCCAGTGCTCGACCCTCGGCTCGCCCCGGCGCCAGCAGAGGCAGACGACCCGCCCCTGCGCCATCGTGTAAAAATCGACGAGTCCAAGCTCGAGGTCGCGCAGGATGCAGCCGTGCTGGGCGATCGCGGCCAGTTCGGAACGGAACCGCTCCAGCGCCTCTCCCTGGAGCCGCTCCTTCTCGCGCAGCAGCCGGACGTCGGGACTTTCCTCGTTCGCGCCGCTTCCGGCGATCGCACCGAGGACCTCGATCTCGCGGCGAAGCGCCGTCGCGCTCCGGGCGATCCCCACCAGGGTGTCGAGCGCTCCCTCGAGGGCTGGGATCAGCCGGTTGGCTTCCTCCACCGAGAAGATCTTGTTCCGGATCCGTTCCATGGCTGGATGCTACCAGCGCGCCCCGCGCGCTTGCAACCAACGCGCGATCGTGACACGATCAGGCGGATGTCGCTCGACGAGCCGATCTCTCGACGCGTCTTTCTCCACCGTGGCGCCCTCGCCTCCGCGGCAGCCCTGGCGGCTACTGCTATTCCCGGCGTTCCCTGGATTCCGGGCTCGGGCGACGCCGACGCGGCGATCATGGGGATCGGCCAGGAACTCCGCGACGTCCTCAACATCGAAACCTGCAACCGGATCCTCACCGAGGCCCTGGCGCGCGGCGGCACCTTCGCCGACCTCTTCGCCGAGCAGCGATTCACGACCAAGATCGCCCTCGACGACGGGAAGATCGAGTCGGTCACCTACGGCTATCCCCGCGGCGCCGGAGTCCGCATCGACCGGCGGCATCAGACCGGGTACGCCTTCTCCGACGAAGTCTCCTTCAATGCGCTCCTCGACGCGGCGCGGGTCGCATCCGCCATCGTGGAGAACCAGAGCCCGGTCACGCCGATCGATCTGACCCGGCGGGACGTTGCCCCCGCCTTCATGCTCTCGTCGCCGGCGCCCCTCATGAACGAGACCACGAAGTTCGACTTCGTCCGCCGCCTGGACGCCGCGGCGCGCGCGGTCGATCCGCGGATCGTCTCGGTGCGCGTCGAATACACGGACGACGTGCGCGACCTCCTGATCGCGACGTCCGACGGGAGCTACTACCTCGACCGGCAGTACCTCGTGACCATCAGCTGCACCCCGATCGCCGTCGAGGGAGCCGAGCGGCGAAGCGGCTTCGGGTCGCTGGGGGGGCGCGTGGACGAACCGTACTTCTCGCGGCGCTCCCCGGAGGACGTGGCCCGGGAAGCGGCCGAACAGGCGCTGGTCCTGCTCCAGGCGAGCCCGGCGCCCGCCGGCGCCATGCCCGTCGTCATCGGACCGGGTTGGGGCGGGGTCCTCATCCACGAGGCGCTGGGTCACGCACTCGAGGGCGACGGGATCCGCCGCGGCACTTCGGTCCTGACCGGCAAACTCGGCACGCAGATCGGAAGCCCCTTGCTGCGAGTGGTCGACGACGCCCGCATCCCGTTCGGCCGGGGCTCCTATTCCATCGACGACGAGGGGACGATCGGCCAGCGGACGGTTCTCGTGGACCGCGGCATTCTCCAGTCGTACCTGCTCGATCGCCAGAGCGCGTCCATCCTCGGCAGCAAGTCGACCGGAAACGGCCGCCGCGCGTCGTACCGCCACCGACCGCTCCCGCGCATGAGCAACACCTTCATCGATCGGGGCGCCAGCGATCCCGCGTCGCTTCTCTCGGGCATCAAGAAGGGCTTCTACGCGGCCATGCTCGGCGGCGGCACGGTGGAAACGACCAGCGGGAACTTCAACTTCTCCGTCCGCGAGGGCTACTGGATCGAGGACGGAAAGATCACGCGGCCCGCGCGCGGAGCGGTCCTCATTGGGAATTCGCTCGAGACGCTCCGCCGTCTGGAGGGGGTCGGCAACGATCTCTACATCGAGCCTGCGCGCGGCACGTGCGGCAAGGACGGTCAGATGATCCCCGTGGGCGTCGGGCAGCCGACCGTCCGCTTCTCCGCGATCACGGTCGGCGGGACGGCCATTTAGCCATGGCGAACCTGACCCCTCGCGAGATCCTCGACCGCATCCGCAACCTGGCCCAGCGCTCCGGCGCGGCCGAGGCGGAAGCCTATCTCGAAATCGTCAACTTCACCGAAGCCCGCGTTCGCCAGGGAGAGGTGGAGTTCCTCTCCCAATCCGCCGTGCAGGGGCTGGGCGTGCGCGTCTTCGTCGACCGAAAGGTCGGCTTTTCCTACACGACCGACCTTCGCCAGAACGTCATGGACGAGCTGGTGCGGCGGACCATCGCGCTCGCGGGGCAAAACGCTCCCCGAGACGAGAACCGCCTCCCCGACGAGCAACTCCCGGCACTCCCCGATCTGGAGATCTACGACGACGCCGTGGCCGCCATGCGGCCCGCCGATCTGATCGCGCTCGCGCGAAAGACCGAGGACCAGGCGTTCGCCGCCGACAAGCGCATCCAGGCGACGCGCCACGCGCACGCCGGCGTGGCCGTGGGCGAGGTCCACTTCACGAACACATTCGCGCCGTATCAGACCTACCGAACCACCGTCTGTTCGCTGGGCGTGACCGCGATCGCGACGGACGGAACGGTGAAGCGGGAAGGCGGATTCGACGATCGCCGCCGGATCTTCCTCGATCTGAACACGCCGGAGCGGATCGGCCGGAGGGCGGCCGAGCGGGCGGCGGCCCGCCTGGGCGCGGCGCCGATCGCGACGACGCAGGCGCCGGTGATCTTCGAAGCCGACGCGGCGGCCTCCTTCCTGGCGGGACTCCTCCCGGCGCTGAATGCCACGAACGTGATCGAGCAGCGTTCCTTCCTGGCGGG